>JBFOLQ010000222.1:0-4768 GCA_040830145.1 Flavobacteriaceae bacterium
AAAGCGCATGGTACATCTGATACTTTACACCGGTCTCAAAAGACTTCACCGCAGCCCGATCCACCAATTTTTCCAGTCCATGGGCCCCAAAGGCCCCTAGGATAATCGCTAGCATTCCCAGTATGGCACCTGCCATTAAAACTGTTTTGTTCATAACTTATGTGATGTTATTTTTTAGAAATATAACAATTTGATACCTTCGTTTTTCGTTAATTTCAAAAATAGTCACAGTAAATGGCACGGAACGTATTGGTTGTAGGAGCTGGAAAGTCTACATCGTATCTATTGGATTATTTCTTGGAAAAATCATCTGTTGAGAACCTGCATCTTACCATAGGTGACCTCAATCCGGATGCAATTCCAGAATCGATTGCCGAACACACCAATTGCACTGTTATTCCCTTGGACATTTTTAAGGAGGAGGAACGAAAAAAAGCGGTTTCCAATGCAGATCTTGTTATCTCAATGCTTCCCGCACGATTTCACACCACACTAGCCCAGGATTGCATTGCCTTCAAGAAACATATGGTCACGGCCTCGTACGTAAGCCAAGAGTTAAAAAAAATGGATGCCGAAGTCCAACGCCATGGACTTGTGTTCATGAATGAAATGGGCCTAGACCCAGGAATCGATCATATGAGTGCCATGCAGGTAATTGACCGTATCAGGGACCATGGTGGGAAAATGTTGCTCTTTGAATCGTTCTGTGGTGGACTTGTAGCCCCCGATAGCGACACCAATCTATGGAACTATAAGTTCACATGGAACCCTAGAAATGTAGTGGTCGCCGGCCAAGGCGGTGCCGCGAAGTTTATCCAAGAGGGTTCCTACAAATACATCCCATACCATAAACTGTTCAGACGGACCGAATTCTTGGATGTGGAGGGTTATGGAACCTTTGAGGCCTACGCCAATAGGGATTCCCTTAAATACCGCGAGGCATATGGGCTACAGGATGTACTGACCCTATATCGGGGAACAATGCGAAGGGTTGGGTTCTCCAAGGCATGGAACATGTTTGTACAATTGGGCATGACGGATGACAGTTATGTCCTGGAGAATTCAGAGGGTATGACGTTTCGGGAATTTGCCAATTTGTTCCTCCCGTATTCCCCTACCGATAGTGTGGAGCTGAAATTAAGGCACTATCTGAAAATTGATCAAGATGATATTATGTGGGGGAAATTGATGGAAATAAATCTTTTTGATTCCCAAAAGACCATTCCACTCAAAAGGGCAACCCCAGCACAAGTGCTACAGTACATTTTGGAAGATAGTTGGACCCTTGGTGAAGATGACAAGGATATGATCGTGATGTACCATAAGTTTGGCTATGAACTGAATGGAAAAAAAATGCAAATCGATAGTCATATGGTGGCCTTGGGCAAAAACAGGACGCATACCGCCATGGCCAAGACCGTTGGACTGCCCGTAGCTATGGCCGCTCTCGGTATCCTAAACAAAAAAATCACGGCCCCAGGGGTTCAAATCCCTATAAAACCAGAAGTATATAACCCCATTCTAAAGGAGTTACAACAGTATGGCATCGTCTTTAAAGAATTTGAAATGCCTTATTTGGGATACAATCCCGATTCTGTTGCCAGTTAATGCTTGGACAATGGACATAGGGCTGCACGTAAGACTTTATACTTCTGGGTTTCCTTCAAAAAAACATCCCAGGGGGTATTGGTAGGTCACTTCTTTTGAAAATAAGGAATTGACGTGTTTAACAAAAACCCTTGGGCATAAGAGTTCTGACCATATTAAAGGGTAATGATTTAAAACCTAGGCACTACATTTTTGTTTAAATTTGAAGCACAAATAACCTATATGGCTTCAGAAAATGTTAAAATAGACGGTATCGACAAAAAAATATTACGATTTTTGATGGCCGATGCCCGTACCCCCATCCTAGAGATTTCCCGTAATATTGGTATTTCGGGGGCAGCCATACATCAACGGCTCAGAAAACTGGAGGCCTCCGGTTTATTGGCAGGCTCAAAGTTCATGGTAGACCCCAAGGTATTGGGGTACACCACGCTGGCCTTTATTGGCATCTATCTCGATAAGGCCATGAGCAACCCCGCTGCGGTCAAGCAATTGGAAAAAATTCCAGAGGTGCTTGAATGCCACTATACCACTGGTCATTGGAGCATTCTTATCAAAGTCCTTTGCAAGGACAATGAACATTTGATGCAGGTACTGAACAGACAAATACAGCAAATAAATGGAATTTCCAGAACAGAGACCTTTATCTCACTCAACCAGCAAATCAATAGGCAAATAAGTATATAAAATAAAAAGGGACGCCTTTTGGCGTCCCTACATTCTTTTGTACCCTGCCAGGAACTAGTCCCTACTGGCCACACGCATGGCAAAATAGAGCAAGGTGGCCAATGCCCCAATAGCGGCGACCAAATAGGTGCGGGCTGCCCACTTTAAGGCATCCTCGGCCCCAGCATACTCTTCTTGGCTTACCATATTTTTATTCTTGAGCCATGCCAATGCCCGGTTGCTGGCATCATATTCCACAGGTAAGGTAATAAAGCTAAAAAGGGTCCCTATCCCATATAGCGCCACCCCTACCCAAGCAATGGTACCCCCGATGGCCGTGGTCCCCATCAAGGCCAAGCCTCCAAAGATGACCCACTTGGAAAAACGGGAGGTCACATTCAATATGGGCACCAATTTAGAACGCATCTGTAACCAATCATAGGCCGTGGCATGTTGTACCGCATGACCCACTTCATGAGCCGCTACCGCGGCGGCGGCGGCATTGCGCTGATTGTACACCCCTTCACTCAAATTAACTGTTTTATTGGCAGGATTGTAATGGTCCGTTAACATTCCCGGGGTAGAAATGACCTGTACATCCCGGATGCCGTGATCATCCAACATTTTTTGGGCAATCTCGGCACCGCTCATCCCATTCCGCAATTGCACTTGGGAATAATGCTTGAACTTACTTTTAAGGCGACTGCTGACCATCATACTGATAAGTCCGAAGACCCCACCTATGACCAAATATCCTATATCGATTCCAAACATAATTTTCTGTTTTTAAAATTTTTACTAAAGATATAAAGAATCCCTTTTAAAGGGGTTCCCAAAGGCAAAAGCAAAAATCTGGCCAAATTGGGAACTCGGCAAACCACTGACAAAATGGCCAACATAAGTCATCCCAAAACAAGATTGTGACACCCTTAAAGACGCCTTTATCCCACTATATTGACAATCTTACCAGGGACCACAATAACCTTTTTAGGGGTTCGGCCCTGCAATTGCTGCTGTGTTTTTTCATGTGCCATGACCACTTTTTCTATTTCCGCCTTGTCCATATCGGCCGGAAGCTCCAGTTTAAATCGCATTTTTCCATTAAATGAAATAGGATACTCTTTAGAGCTTTCCACCAAGTACGAAGGGTCAAACTGGGGAAAAGTGGCATGTGCAATACTTTGGGAATGGCCCAATTTTTCCCACAATTCCTCTGCAATATGCGGGGCATAGGGTGATACCAAAACGGCCAAAGGTTCCAATATAGCCCTACTAGTACACTTTTGGGCCGTCAATTCGTTCACACAAATCATAAAAGTGGATACCGAGGTGTTAAAACTAAAGTTTTCAATGTCCTCCGCTACCTTTTTAATGGTTTTATGGAGGGTTTTGAGGGCTTCTCCCCTATGTTGACCACCCTCGGCCTCTGAGGGAGAATCCGTGACATGGAATTCCCCATTGGGACCTGAATGGTAGAGCTTCCATAGTTTTTTTAGAAACCCGTACACTCCTGTAATCCCTGCTGTGTTCCATGGTTTGCTTTGTTCCAAAGGGCCCAGGAACATTTCGTACAATCGAAGACTATCAGCCCCATATTCCTCACAAATGGCATCTGGGTTGACTACATTGTACCATCTCTTGGACATCTTTTCCACAACCCTTCCAACAATGTACTTTCCATTTTCCAGTAAGAAATCGGCCGATTCAAATTGCGGTTGCCATGCCTTGAGTTTTTCAATATCCAATTCATCAGATGCATCAACAAGATTTACATCAACCCGCAATTCTTCCACATTGTGGTTGTCCTTTAACCCGAGACTCACATATTGGTTTGATCCACTAACCCTGTATACAATTGCCGATGTCCCCGTAATCATTCCCTGATTGATCAGCTTTTTGGCAAACTCGTCTTTGGTGGCCACCCCACGATCAAACAGGAATTTTTGCCAAAAACGGCTATAGAGCAAATGGCCAGTGGCATGTTCGCTGCCTCCAATATACAGGTCAACATCCTGCCAATAGCCAATGGCCTCTTTTGAGTAGATCTCAGTGTCATTATGGGGGTCCATATACCGGTTAAAGTACTGGGAGCTCCCTGCCCAGCCCGGCATGGTGTTCAATTCCAAGGCCCCTCCCTTGATTTCGGTACTTCGGCTCCGTCCAGTGTCCGAAATCTCTTTTTCGAACACTTCTTTTGAGACCACTTTTCCTTCATCGCCATATTGCAGCCAATACCACTTTTTGGCATTTCCCAAAGGCGGGTCCCCGGTCTCAGTGGGAAGGTATTTTTCCACTTCTGGCAATTCCAACGGCAGAAATTTTTCGTCGAGCATTTGTGGCATGCCATTCCCGTCGTAGTATACGGGAAAAGGCTCGCCCCAATATCGCTGACGACTAAAAACGGCATCCCGCAACCGATAGTTGACCTTTCCTTGGCCTTGGCCTATTTTTTCCAATTACACAATAGCCCTTTTGGTTGCCTCCTTATAGTTAA
>JBFOLQ010000223.1:0-2706 GCA_040830145.1 Flavobacteriaceae bacterium
AGTTGTATGGGCAAATCCAATTCCTCATTACGCCCCAGCACATGATACAACTTTGGCAACTTTAGACTAAAACGGGCCATATTATAAAAGGTGGGCACAATAAGTGGGGAAGCTGTAAAATTGGTGTTCTTTGTATCCAAGGGGGCCGTAAAAACATAAAAACCCTCCGCTCCCAAGGCAAATGGCTCCCCATTGGGGAACGATAGGAGACTGGGCAAGGATGTCTGCACTTTATAGTACCCGTTTACGGTAGGATATTGAAAATTGGTGACTTTCCCATCAAAGACATCGACAAAAATGGGATGCGCAAATGAAATATCAGTTACTTCACTGGTATTTTCCACTTTTTCCAATAGCCGGGTATTTCCCATCGCCAATAGCCTATTATGGGAATCATCCAGAAGTTCACCGCTTGGGATAATCAATATTGAGCCTCCATTCTTCTTGAACCCCTCCAGCAGTTGGATCAAGGACCCTGGTGTATGCTCCAATTGGTTGAGAACAATCAGATGTTGCGATTCTATGAGCGAATGGTTTAAACCCGCCAGGGAATTATGCACATACTCAAATTCATCCCCTTTAAAAAGCCTGCCGAGGAAATCGGAATTTTCACCCACTGACAGCACTTTGATCCTATCCTTTTCAGGAATTGCGAAATAAAAAGTATTATCAAAGGTTAGGGCACCATCCATAATCTCAATCCTGCCATCCAATTCAGTACCCGCAGGTATGGTAAAAAGGGCCTCTCCCATATTGTCTCCATTGAAGCCAACGGAGGTCTTGGCAATCAACCTGTCCCCTGTGAACAATGAAATAGGAACATTTCCAGAGGTGGAATTCGCAGAAAGCTGGGCCGTGACCTCCAAATTTTCCAATCCTTCTTTGGTCAAATACACCGAGTCCACCGAGATATTGTTCAGGGCTTCATCGGGGTGAAGACGTATAAAGAATGTATTGAAGTCCGGTAGGCTGTCCGGCCTTGGTCCCAAGCGTTCTTGAAAATCCGAAATGAGCACTACATTTTTTTTGGTAGCGGAATGGTCCTTCACGAGCGTATTCGATTTTAATAAAATCTGCTCCAAGGTCAACTGTTTCGTAGAATACCCTAAGGCAAGCAGGGATTCCCGTACATCCTCCAAAGTGACATCCTCAAAGGTATTGTCATTGGTGAATAGGCTGAATGTCTGTTCGGGAGGGCAGTTTCCAACAAAGTCCTGTACCGCATTTTCCAAAAGGGTCCCTTGGTCCCCCTTTGCCTGCATGCTGAAGGAATTGTCAATATAATATATGGTTTCAACAGGTCCTGTTTCTTTTGTAATACCTGTATAGGGCCGTGCAAAGGCAAGGATGACCGCAGCAAGTAGTCCCAATCGGGCCAATAACAACAACCATTTTTTTAAAGTATGGCTCCTATTTGATTCCGATACGATTTTTTGAAGAAGCTTAACATTGGTAAACCGGGTCTTCTTGAACTTACGGAGCCGAAGCAAATGAATAAATATGGGAATGAGTAAGAGTAATAAGGCCCAGAGAATTAATGGATAAGTAAACTGCATTCCCAAAAATGATTGTGCAAATATAGGGTTTTGGAAGTTGGAAGTTGTCAGTACAAGGCACGAAATTGGAAGTACTGACAGAACAACAGATTCCCATTATCGATAAGTGGACAATATAAAGTGTATGGGCACAAAGTGTAGCATATAGGACCCAGGGTATACATACATCAGCAAAAAAAGAAATAATCCGCTCCGGGTTTTTGGTCAAGGCTTCCCAAATAATCCCGAATTTCCTTTTGGGCCTTTTCATTGGCCACAGTGATAATACTCTGTGGTGCCTGCAATGTCTCCATTTGTGAAAAATGGACCATGGGTTGTCCGTAAATTTTCTTTCCGATTTTTTTGGGATTGTCACATAACCAATTGAAATTTAAACCATTAGCAATCAACCCTTTGGCAATGGCCTTCCCCTTATTTCCTGCTCCCCAAACAACCAATGGTCTTGGGGAATCGTAATCCAGCATAAGAAAATAATGGAGTTTAATGTCCAGAAAATAGTTTTGGGCATAATGCTCATGGGTACGGGAAGTACGGGTATCATAATCACGCCAATAATGTAATAGCTTTCGATTGGGCAAGCACTTCAGTCTTCCCTTATAAAATCGGAAAGTAAGGTCATAATCCTCAGGATACCTATCTCGATCAAAAGCCCCGCATTTGTTTAAATCTGTGCGATGGACCATCCAGCAAGGGGAGGGGATGACACATTCCTTGTATATATCGCTGAAATTGGCCCCCAAGGCGGTAAGTCCGTTGATCCAAGTTTCATAACGGGCATATCCGTCGCTGATGCCCCTATGGCTAAAATACCGTACCTGTCCCACGGCAATATGACCGGGACCATACTGTTGCAGTTGCCGTACCATGACCTCCAATTTCTCAGGGACCATAATGTCATCAGAATCCATCCTGGTAATATACGTTCCCGAACTATGTGCATAAGCGGTCCTTAGGGCTGGTATAATCCCTTGCCCCTCATTGTGATACCATTTAATCCGGGAGTCCTTTTGGGCCATATCGGCCACAATGTCACAACTGGCATCCTGGGAATGGTCATTTACGGCCAGGACTTCCCAATGCGCGTATGTCTGGGCCAAAATGGAATCCAGACATTCAGGTAGGTACACTGCTGTGTCCTTAAATGGGATGA
>JBFOLQ010000224.1:0-3112 GCA_040830145.1 Flavobacteriaceae bacterium
ACATTTTTTTTTTACGTCTTGAGGAAAAGACATAAAAAACCAGATTATCCTTTACGCGCTTTTAACACGCTTTTTTGTTTCAAAATGCCATAGGCCCCTTGTTCAGGGGCCTGACTGGCATTGAGTAGCGAGAGGGAGACTTGAACTCCCGACCTCAGGGTTATGAATCCTGCGCTCTAACCACCTGAGCTACCTCGCCATTTGGTAAAAGCGGCTGCAAATATAAAGTTTAATTTTTGCTTCTTCAACAAAGCGTTTACAAAATAATGTAGGTTTTATTTTGAAATGTTCCATAAATACATATATTGCCCATAAGTTAACACTGCCTTGAATATGAGTGACAAAACAAAATTTGAGCTGGAATTCGTGATTCAATCATCGCCCAGCATGTTATATCAGTACCTTTCAACACCTTCCGGCCTCTCGGAATGGTTTGCCGACAATGTAAATTCCCGGGGGGAACTCTTTACCTTTATCTGGGATGACAGTGAGGAGGTGGCCAAGATGTTGAAACGAAAGAGCAACGAGTTTGTACGTTATTCATGGGAGGAAAATGAGGATGATACGTTTTTTGAGATGCGTATCATTGTTGATGAGATTACCAAGGATGTCTCTCTATTTGTCACTGACTTTGCCGATGAGGACGAGCTTGAGGAAGCTAAAATGCTCTGGGAAAACCAAGTGGCGGACCTGAAGCATGTGCTGGGCTCAAAATGACAATTCCACAATAAGCAGTATCTTCGGCCTTGTTTTTTTCAAGGCTTTTCTATGGTCAACTTTAATGGAAGATTTTACGGGGATGATGCGCCACTGTTAAGGCCAGATAACCGCGGATTTTGTTATGGCGATGTGCTTTTTGAGACCATTCGGGTCCAAGAAGGACGGTTGCTCTTTTGGGAGGACCATTACCTCCGATTGATGGCTTCCATGAGGATACTCCGAATGGAGATTCCCATGGAGTTTACCATGGAATTTCTTGAAGGCCATATCCGAGAATCAGTGGCCAAGGACAATTTGGATGGCAAGGGCGCTGAAATTCAATTGACCGTTTTTCGGAACAGCGGCGAGAACCCGTCCTTCCATACAAATGGGGTATCCTTTTTAATTCGCTGTAAGGAAATCCCATCCCAAGGCTATGACTTGGATACCACTGCTTATGAGGTGGAGCTTTTCAAGGATTTTTGGGTAAACAAAGACCTTTTGTCAAGGCTTAGGACCAACCATAGGTCCTTAAACGTAGTGGGTCGTATTTTTGCCCAGGAGAATGGGTATCAAGATTGTTTGCTCCTTAACGGTGAAAAGAGCGTGGTCGGGGCCTTGGATGCCAATATTTTTGTCGTTTTTGGGAATACCGTGAAAACACCACCCTTGTCAGACGGATGCATCAATGGAATTGTCAGAAAAAAACTGATGGACCTCATGGGAAAGATGGACGGACTGGAAATTAGGGAGGAATCAATCGCACCCTTTGGATTGCAAAAAGCGGATGAGCTGTTTTTGACCAATATTGCACAGGGAATCAGGCCCATCACCAAATATAGAAAGAAGGAATACGGGCATACGATTGCTTCCAGGGTACTACAGGAACTGAACCAGCAGCTACTTGCCTAATGTAGACTGAACACTAATTCAGATTGGGGTCTTCAGGGGCATTGGACCAAAGAAGGTAGTCTCCACCCAATTCCACCATTTTATTTTTCCAAAAATTGACGGGTGATTGGTCAAAAATCCCTTTCTCATATTCATTTTGTACCAATACCCAGGATTTGGAGCTTAACTCAGAGTCCAGTTGTTCACTGGCCCATCCCGAATACCCCAAAAAGAAGCGGATATCATTTTCGGTAATGATTTTTTGGTTGATCAGGGCGACCGTTTTGTCAAAGTCCCCTCCCCAAAAAATACCTTTGGAGATTTCCAAGCTGTCATTGATCAAATGGGGTACTTTATGGATAAAATATAGGTTGTTCTGTTCTACGGGCCCTCCGTTGAACACTTGTATGGGGGTTTGGATTTCAGGAACAAAATCTGTCACACTGAACTCAAGGGGTTTATTGAGGATAAAGCCCACCGATCCTTCGTCATTATGTTCTACCAATAGCACTACCGAGCGGTTAAAGGATACATCACCAGTGAGGGAAGGCTCGGCAATCAGTAGTTTTCCCTTTTTTGGGGTTGGGTCGTTCATTGTTGATTTGTTGTCTGCTCTAATGTAAGACAATTGGTGAAAACAACAAATCCTCAAAATAAAAAAGGCACCCCGATGGAGGGTGCCTTTTTTGAGGATTGATATTGTATTAGTTTACAGAGCTGCTCAGTTCGGCACCTGCTTTAAACTTAACTACATTTTTGGCTGGTATTTGAATGGTCTTACCAGTAGATGGGTTTCTTCCTTCCCTAGCATTTCTTTTTGAAACTGACCAAGAACCAAATCCTACCAAAGAAACACGGTTTCCTCCTTTGAGCGACTTTTCAACATTGCCCAAAAAAGATTCCAATGATTTTTTGGCAGCGGCTTTGGTGATACCGGCGTCAGCGGCCATGGCATCGATCAATTCTGTCTTATTCATAATGTGATAAAATTAAAATTGCTGTTAATATAATTTTTATGTCCTAACAAATTTAGATGCATTTGCTCTCAACGCAAGTAAAACCAAGGGAAATCAGCCTTTTTGTTGATAAATAGGGGTGTTTGTTGATAAAGTTGATGGGATTTGCCATAAATCGCTCAGCCCCATGGCTATCGGACTTTAGCGGACAAAAGCGTTTTTGGGGATGGATATGCCGTTAAGTGCCTCGTGGATTTTCATTTTTCGTTTGTTGGGCAATTGTATTTCGGTTAGGGATAAATCCCCCCCGTCCACCGCCACGAGCAGTTCCTTTTTCCCAACAGAGAGACTTCCTATTGAGTCGTTGTGGGCATGCCTTGCAATTGTCGCGCCGAATATCTTTAGCGACATCTCCTGCCCGTCGTTAAAATGTAATGTGGTCCAAGCGCCGGGGTAGGGGCTCAGCCCCCGTATATGGTTATGGATTTTCTCTATGGAGCGTTCCCAATCAACCCTACAACTTTCCTTGAATATCTTATGGGCGGTTTTCAATTGGGCGGATGAAC
>JBFOLQ010000225.1:0-4046 GCA_040830145.1 Flavobacteriaceae bacterium
AGTTCATTAAGTTTTTTAAATCCTTTTAATGTTCAATATTCCTTATTTCCGGGATTGTTTTCAACCCTATATTGAAAAAGAAGGGAAGAAAATGGTTTTATTAGGGCTTGGAAAAAAAGGAATTTAAATTTCTTTCCTCTTTAAGTCATATGGCCCCACCCAGGAAATAAGGCCTTGGATAGGGATAATCCCTTAGTACGTTCCAATCGAAGGCATGGCCATTGCCACCAGGCAGTTTTCCCTTGGTATCAAACAAATAATGATCACAAATAGGTTCATAAGGCTCCAAGAGGGTGAAGTCAAATTCATCCTTGATGGAAAAAGCCTTGATGAGTTCAAAAGTGCTTGCAGCCCTTTTGGCTTTAAGGGTATGGCAATAGTCGGCACTTTCCTTCCCATGCAGTTGTACGGCATCCAATCCATATTTTGATACGTTTTCCAAAACTTCCCCGATAGGGGCATTTACGAATACGCCCACTTTTTTGATGGATGGGGGTAGGGCTGGTATGGACCCCTCAAAATAACGGGAGGACCTTTCCCAAAAGATAAAACCTAGATAGTCGGGGGATAGGGATGCCACATCAGTGAAGTTGTATTTCATTCCGCAAACCTTGAGTCTCATCCTGCCAGTTTTTTAATGAATTCACTTGCGGCTTTTCCTGGGATTTCGGTTTTCATGAAATTCTCCCCTATCAAAACCCCCTGATACCCGTATTGCCTTAATTCTGTAATGGCCTCCACTGTGCTGATGCCACTTTCAGAGACCGCCACAAAGTCTGTGGGAATTTGTGTGGACAGTGATTTACTTATCTCCAGGCTTACGGTAAAGGTTTTTAGATCTCGGTTGTTCACTCCCAACATGTTAAGGCTGGGCATAAGGGATTTTTGTAATTCAGCTTCATTATGTACTTCCAACAATACCTCCATATCAAGACTCTGGGCCAGCTCAGAAAGAATCTTTATTTCATTACGGGACAATACAGCAGCAATCAATAAGATGACATCGGCCCCATGGGCCTTGGCCTCCATCACTTGGTATTCATCAATAATGAACTCCTTGCGTAAAAGGGGAAGATTGTCCACGGTCCGAGCCAATACAAGGTCCTCCAGTGAACCTCCAAAATACTTACTGTCGGTCAGGACACTCATGCCACTGGCACCTGCCTTTTCATATCCTTTGGCCACTTGTGCCACATTGGTGTATTGGTTGATGACCTGTTTACTGGGAGAGCGTCGTTTGTGTTCGGCAATGATACCGGTTTGGCTATTGATAAGCCTGTTGGATAGGGAAATGCCCTTTCGTTCAAAAAGTGCTGCTTGCTCCAGTTGGGAGGTAGGGACCACACTTTTTTTTAGCTGGACTTCCTTTCGCTTGTCCTTTATAATTTTATCAAGGATATTCATATGGGGTAGTTCTCCATGGGTTATATGCTATGGTACGATTCTAAAATATTCGTATTAAACACGTTTAACATAGTGTACGTTGACCACAATTAATTTTCGTCCACCTACTGGCTAAGTTCCTGTAACTTCCTCAGGGCTGCCAACCCTTTACCTCCCAACAATGATTCCTTGGCCTTTTCAAAGCCTTCTTTGGGAGTGCAGTCTTCCACAGTGGCAATGGCCACTCCAGCATTGGCACAGACCACATTGTTTTGTGCCTCTGAGCCCTTTCCGTTCAAGATGTCCACAAAGATTTGTGCCGATTGGGCCACATCATCACCGCCCCTTATTTCCAATGGATCAACGGTGGTGATTCCAAAATCGGAAGGTTTTAGCATGCCCTCTGTACCATTTGAAATGGTCTTGGTGTCACCTGTAAGACTGATTTCATCATATCCGTCCAGGGCGTGCAGAACGGTAAAATTCTTATCCGTGTTCTGATAGAGATACCCATACATCCGGGCCAGTTCCAAGTTAAAGACCCCCACCATTTGGTTTTTGGGGAAGGCTGGGTTTACCATGGGCCCTAACATATTGAAAAAGGTTTTTACGGCCAATTCCCTACGGATGGGGGCCACATTTTTCATGGCTGGATGGAATAAGGGTGCATGCAATACACATATTCCAGCTTCCTCAATCGACTTCCTTAAAAAGTCGGCCTCATTGCTAAAACGTATGCCCAAGAACTCCATTACATTGCTACTGCCACACTTTGAGCTGACCCCATAGTTACCATGCTTGGTCACCTTGATACCAACACCGGCCGTAACAAAGGAAGCTAGGGTAGAGATATTGAAGGTATCCTTTCCGTCCCCTCCCGTACCACAGAGGTCAATGGGTTGGAATTCCGAAAGATTGACCGCTACACAAAGTTCCAATAGGGCATCGCGAAAACCTTCAAGCTCTTCAATGGTGATGCTTCGCATCATGTAGACGGTCAGGAATGCCGCAATCTGACTGGGGTTATATGCCCCCTGGGCTATATTGACCAGTATTTGTTTTGCATCCTCCTTTTCGAGGATTTCATGATTGATAAGTCTGTTCAGTGTTTCTTTCATGGGTTTCTCCTAGGCTCCCCAAAGGGAAGGTATTTTATTCTTTTGGTACGGTACGGGTACTCTCAACAGTACTCCCATCCTTTATGGGGCTTGGGGGAGGTCGCAACCAATTTTCTATAATTTGTTTTCCTTGGGGGGTGAGTATGGACTCGGGATGGAACTGTACCGCCCGTACATCATATTCCCTATGTCTCAGGGACATCACCTGTCCATTCTCGTCCATAGAGGTAGCCTCAAGGCTTTCGGGTAGCTCAGGGCTGACAACCCAAGAGTGGTACCGCCCCACCATTATTTCCTTGGGCAATCCGTTAAATATATAGTCTTCCGTGGTAATTTGTATGTTGGTGCCAATACCATGATAAACTTGGCCTAAATTCATGAGGGTTCCCCCAAAAACCTCCCCAATGGCCTGTTGGCCCAAGCACACTCCAAAAATACGTTTGGTAGGTGCATACCTTTCTATAATAGGCTTTAAAAGACCCGCTTCATCAGGGATTCCCGGACCGGGGGACAACATGATCTGGTCATAGGAATCTACTTCCTCAAGGGTCAATTGGTCGTTACGTTTAACAACCACCGTACATTCCAGGTCCTCTAAATAATGCACCAAATTATAGGTGAAGCTATCATAGTTGTCAATCATTAAGATAGCCCCCTCTGTGTCTTTTGAAAGGGTTGGGGGGGAAGCTTTTTTTATGACCTTATTTTCTTTCATGTATGATTTTTCTGTTTTGCTCCTTTATCCCAGTCTCTTAGGGGGAGGTTTGGGGTATCACTTATATCGTTTCAGCGATTTCCAAGGCCTTGTCCAAGGCCCCAAGTTTGTTATAGGTTTCCTGTAGTTCGGTTTTGGGGTCGGATGCGGCCACCAATCCGGCACCAGCCTGAAAATGAAGTCTGTGGTCCTTGCTTAAAAAAGTGCGAATCATGATGGCATGGTTAAAATTGCCCTTAAAATCCATAAAGCCTATGGCACCACCATAGTATCCCCGATTGGTTCTTTCGTATTTTTCGATAAGCTGCATGGCCATATGCTTAGGTGCTCCACTTAGGGTGCCTGCCGGGAAAGTGTCCGCCACAATCTTGAGGGTGGGGATATCGGGCTTTTTCTGTCCCGTCACTTTTGATACGAGGTGGATCACATGCGAAAAATATTGCACTTCGCGGTATGTCTCCACATTGACCGCATGGCCATTTCTACTCAGGTCGTTTCTGGCCAGGTCCACAAGCATCACATGTTCACTGTTTTCCTTATCATCCGCGGCCAGTTGTTTGGCCAGTTCGGCATCCTTTTCATCGTTACCCGTACGTTTGTAGGTCCCCGCTATGGGATGTATTTCAGCCTTGCCGTCCTTGACGACCAGCTGTGCCTCTGGTGAACTACCAAAAATTTTAAAATCACCATAGTCAAAATAGAAGAGATAGGGTGAAGGCTTAATGGAGCGCAGGGCCCGATATACATTGAACTCGTCACCCTTAAAATTTTGGGAAAACCTACGGGACAAAACCAATTGAAAAACATCACCCCGTTGGCAGTGTTCCTTG
>JBFOLQ010000226.1:0-7364 GCA_040830145.1 Flavobacteriaceae bacterium
ATCGTTGGCATATATATAGTATGTATAAAACACTAGCCCCATTTAAGGGTCGGCAAATGTAGTGATTATTGCCAATATTTCAAATCCCAAAACATTAATTTTTTATTGGGGTCAAAATACAATGCCCATCCAAGAAAATTCACGGAAATGTTAACGTATTTCTTTAACATTTCCACCCCCCCTATACGCCTTCAAAAAAATGAATTACACCCCGTTCTACGGCAATTCTCCACAGTAGCTGTTAAATTTCTTAACGTTTTAATAAAATAAGTTTGGAATATTAACATATAATTATAATTTTTGCCGGTAGCTAATTCAAATAATCTAAGCAATGAGAACTAAATTAAATGGAATCTTAACGCTTTTAATGGCGTTTGTTGTGCATTTGACCTTTGCACAGGAAAAAACGATTTCGGGTACGGTGACCGACCAAGATGGTGTGCCACTGCCCGGAGTCAACATTGTGGTGGAGGGCACTACCAATGGAACCCAAACGGACTTTGATGGAAATTTTGCCATCCAGGGTGCTGTTGGGCAAACACTTCTCTACACCTATATAGGTCAAAAGGAAGTTCGAATGGCCATCGGTGCTAGCAACACCATCAATGTGCAAATGCAGGAAGATGCCCAAGCACTTGAAGAGGTGGTCGTAACGGCACAAGGTATCAAACGTGAGAAAAAAGCCTTGGGATATGCCGTGACCTCTGTTGGGTCCGAACAATTGGAGGATCGAGCCGAAGGTGACGTGGCAAGGGTCTTGACAGGTAAGGCTGCCGGTGTACAGATTACTTCTGCCGGTGGTGCTTCAGGGTCCGCTACAAATGTCGTCATTAGAGGTTTGAATTCATTCAGTGGTAACAACCAGGCGTTGTTTATCGTCGATGGTGTTCCCTTTAGTAATGACACGAACCAACAAGGAAGCTTTATCTCCGGTAACACGGGTAGTTCCAGGTTCTTGGATTTAGATCCCAACAACATAGCCAATGTTGAGGTACTTAAAGGACTTTCGGCTGCGACACTTTACGGAACACAGGGACGTAACGGTGTTATCTTGATTACCACAAAAGCTGGTGCGGCCGGTGCCACGGGACCTAAAAAAACAGAAATAACCGTAAGCCAGTCATTCTTTGCCAATGAAATTGCTTCCCTTCCAGATTACCAACAATCCTACGGTAACGGTTTTGACCAATCGTTCGGATGGTTCTTCAGTAACTGGGGACCAAGTTTTGATAGGGACGGTACTGCTGGTTGGGGCAATCAAGCTGCTATAGATGACAACGGAACCTTGGCCCACCCTTATTCTACGGCCTCTTCTGCGACGGGAATTCCCCAGGCTTTCCCTGAGTTCGCAGGTGCCCGATACGAGTGGAGACCTTATAATTCAGTTGAGAACTTTTTCCAATCTGGTAGTACCCTTAACACCAATATTAATGTTGCCGGTGCTTCCCAAGATGGTAAGACATCATTTAATGCCAATGTGGGTTACTATGATGATCAAGGCTTTACACCTGGAAACAGCTTCAATAGATTGAACATGTCCCTGGGTGGTGTTGCCCAATTGAGCAATAAGTTCACCATTCGTGGAACCATGAACTATGCAAGGTCAAACGTAAAAACACCTCCGATTGCATCAAGTAGGGGTAATGGTACGGATGGTCTTTCCATATACGGTAACGTATTCTTTACACCATTGAGTGTTGATTTGATGGGGCTTCCCTTTGAGAACCCAATTACGGGAGGCAGTGTATACTACCGTCAGAACAACAGTATCATTAACCCACGTTGGACCGCCAAGAATGTGGTGTACAACCAGCTTACCAACCGATTCAACTGGAATCTTTCGGCCAACTACGAGTTAACCGAAAACCTTGATGTCAACTGGAGAACCGGTTTGGATTTCTATAACGAAAGAAACAACAACAGCTCCAATAAAGGAGGGGTAGCCTTTAACTCGGCTATTTTTGGTTTCTTAAACACCTATGATAACAACAACACCATTTGGGACCACTTTGTGTCCATAAATGGTAATTATGACCTTTCTGAGAAAGTTGGGGTTTCTTTTACCGCTGGTGCCACTGCACGATCGGACACCTATGACAGAAATGGTGTTGCAAGTACAGGACAAATTGTTTACGGTGTTAAAAGACATTTTAACTTTGAAAATCAATTGCCCATACAATTCTCTAGAAAAAGGAATATTATCGGGGTATTGGGACAAGCGACATTGGACTATGATGATTTCTTGTTCTTTAACCTGAGTGCTCGAAAAGACTGGGTATCCAATTTCCAAAGTGCCAACAATAGCATAACCTATCCAGGTGCCAGTGTGTCGTTCTTGCCCACCAATGCTTTTACAGGACTTAAATCAGAGAACGGTTTGAATTTCCTAAAATTAAGGGCAAGTTATGGTACCTCTGCGAACTTTGATACTGATTCAGCCTACCCAACAGTAGGTTTCACGAATCAAAACACGCAACGGTTCAACGATCCGTTCAATGGAACATCCATTACTACCAACCAAATCTCAAACTTTAAGGCCAATCCTGACCTGAAGCCTGAGCTATTGGAGGAAATTGAACTTGGATTGGAGTCTAAATTTTGGAAAAACAGGGTGTCTTTGGACTTTACGTATTTCATAAAGACCACCAACGATTTGATTGTTGAAGAGCCCTTGGCTCCCTCTACTGGCTTTACCTTGACACAAAGTAACATTGGTGCCATTGAGAACAAAGGTATCGAAGCCGATTTGGGCATTGATTTATTCAGAGGCGAGAACTTCTCTTGGAATTCCAGAGTTAACTTCTTTACCAATGATGTTGTGGTTACCGAACAAGATCAGGATGCTATCTTCTATGCTGGATCCCTAGCTGAGGGTGGCGGTCTATTTAGAGGTTCCAATGCCGCCATTAAAGGTGAATCATTGGGAACCATCGTAGGTACGGCCATTCAACGTGATGATAATGGCAACTTCATTGTCAACGCAGCAGGTTCATATCAGGTGGCAGAGCAAGATGCCGATGGCAACGTGCCAATTATTGGTGATGCGATTGCCGATTACACAATGAACTTTATCAACTCACTTCGTTACAAGAATTTGAGCCTTAACTTCCAGATTAACCACACTAAGGGAGGTGATATCCTTTCAAGTACAGTGGCTACCCTATTGGGAAGGGGGCTTATCGTAGAGACCGAAGATCGTTTGAACACATATGTCTTGCCAGGTGTAAAGGCAGATGGTAGTCCAAACAATACACAGATCAATAACTCTACCTATTTCTTCAGTAACTTGTTATTTGGTCCTACTGAAACCAGAATCTATGATGCCTCAGTAGTTCGTTTGCAAGAGGTTTCCTTGGCATACAGCATGCCATCCAAATTTTTGGATAGAACACCTTTCGGAAATCTAACATTTACCCTACAAGGTTTCAACCTTTGGTATGATGCCTACAATACTCCTGATGGGGCCAATTTTGATCCTAACGTCCAAGGTGTTGGGGTTGGTAACGGTCAAGGCTTTGACTTCTTGAACGGTCCAAGTGCCAGAAGATACGGATTCAGCATCAAAGCTTCATTTTAATAAAAATTGATAATAGACTATCATGAATAATATAGTTAAAAAATTTGCAATGATTTTCACGGTTGTTGGGGTACTACTTAGCAGCTGTGAAACAACAGACTTGGACTTAACGGTAAGTCCCAATGCACTCTCGCCAACACAATCAGATCCTAATTTGTTGCTTAACTCCATTCAGTTGGCGTATGCTTCAAACCAGATTTCATTGGAGGCTACAGTTTCAGAACTGACACGGATTGAATACTTCTTCGGAAGAAATTATTTCAACGCGCTTCCAGGTAACACACTTAATGGCGTTTGGGCCAGAACCTATAGTTCAGGTGGTTCCATTCCTGGAGACGGTGTAAGCGTAGGTATTTTGACAAACCTACAGGCACTTGAGGAAATTAATGCGCAAAGTGATATTGATTATTCGTTCCATATTGGTGTGGCCAAGCTTATGTACGCTCACTGTTTGTTTCAATTGGTTGATGTACTAGGTGAAGCTGCTTATTCACAAGCTGGTAATGCGACTGAATTTCCAGCCCCTATGTTAGATAGTGGCCAAGATGTCTATAGTGCTGCATTTGGCCTGTTGAATGAAGCTGAAGGTTTGTTGTCTTCCGGACCCGCCACACAAGGTGCCACGGATATGTTTTATAACGGGGATACTGATAAGTGGGTGAAGGCCATTAATTCCATTAGATTGCGCTCCTATAAGAATATGGGCAACAAAGCGGCTTTTGATGCTATCGTAGCAGGTGGTAATTACATTCAAACCGCTGCCGATGATTTGCAATTGCAATATGGTACCAATGAGCTTCAACCTAGCGATAGGCATCCTGATTATGAATCTAGCTACACCCCTACAGGTGTAGGACCATATCGATCAAACTGGTTGATGAATCTAATGTTGCAAAACGACGATCCTAGGATTCGTTATTACTTCTATCGCCAAGCAAATGGAACTCCAGGTGCCACTGACGTGGATGGTGATGCCGTTCCGCCCAATGAAGAGACCATTTCATGTTCATTGTTTGTACCTCCCCCCCATTATGCCGGTTTTGTATACTGTAGTGTGGACAATGGGTATTGGGGAAGAAGCCATGGTAATGACGAAGGTGGTCCACCAGACGGATTCTTGAAGACAGCTCCTGGGGTATATCCTGCCGCTGGACGTTTTGACGATAGTATGTTTGGTGATACAGATCCAATTACTGGTGTTAAATTGGCTCCAGGTGTAGGTTTGGGCCAAGGCGGTGGCGGTGCAGGTATTACACCAATCATCCTGTCATCCTATGTGGATTTCTGGATTGGGGAAATGGCCGCTTCAGATGCCGAAAAATCTGCAGCCCTACGCGCCGGTCTTGAAAAGTCAATTGCGAAAGTGCAAACGTTCGGCGACTTGGATGGCAGTGCAGATTTGTCTCTGGCCCCAACAGCGGCCCAGGTGACAACCTATATTGATGATATGGTGGCAGCCTATGATGCAGCTACCGGAGATGACAAGGAGAACATTTATGCAGAGCAGTATTTTACAACGCTCTACGGTGGGGCCTTTGAATCTTATAACTATTATAGGAAGACTGGATTTCCAACAACTGTTTTTCCAAATTGGGAACCCAATCCAGGACCCTTCCCAAGAACGTTTTTGTTACCACAGAACGAGGTGTTGAACAATCCGAACCTTACGCAGAGAACGGATTTAAATACCCAAGTATTCTGGGATACCAATCCAGCTAGCCCTGCATTCCCACCGGCCAACTAAAATTGATATGAAGATGAAAAAGATTTTTCAACGAATTTCAATTCTGACATCGATGGCCCTCTTCCTCTTTTTAGGGGCATGTGGGGATGGGGACAAGGTTTTTGATGAAATCACGGATAATGAGACCCGTGGAGCCATCCTGAGAACCATCAACATAGTTTCCAATGAACTGCCCATAGGGCAAGCAGATGGCAATTTTACGGTGGAATTGGAAGTTCAGGACCAGGAAAATGGTACCCTGGTCGATAACATAGAGGTGTATGTTGGCTTCAATGACAATACGGCTACCGTAGGTCCGGGAACCAACGTCGACGAGACCCTATTTGAAACGATAAATAAATCTTCGTTTACAATAGGTGAGTTCGGACTTCCCAGATTTACGTACTCTGCTACCCTACCTGAGCTTTTGAGCCATGTGGGTAGAAATGATGCGGATATTACAGGTGGAGATCAATTTCCCATTCGTTTTGAATTGGTATTGAGTGACGGTAGGAGATATTCCGCCAAGGACAATTCGGGAACATTGACAGGGTCTTACTTTAGTTCTCCCTTTCTTTATTCTCCTTTGGTGATATGTCCTGTACCCGAAGATTATCTTACGGGAGACTACTCCATTACGCAAACAAGTGGTTCAGGTCCCTTTGGTATTGGGGATGGTTTTACACAACCATCGGTTACTTCAGTGGCCAACGGTACCCAAAGAACCATTGCATTCACGTATGACCCAGGTGGATTTGCCTCTTCGTACGCCTTTACATTTGATTTGGTGTGTGGTGAAATCCAAAACTTCCAAGGAAGGATTACCGCCGGAGGCTTGGGTTGTGGTGGTGGTAGTATAGGACAAACTGCAGTTGCCAATATTCCCTATGATTTGGCCGATGATTCGGGCTTTACCGTGGTAATCGAGGATTTTAATCCTGATGGAGGCTGTAGTGGCAATACCTATGAAGCCACTTTGGTCTTTGCCAAATTGTAAGTACATTATAATGGATACACCACCCATGGACATGTCCATGGGTGGCCATCCAAAGTTTTTGGGGTTGTCAAATCCCTTATGACTAAACTTAAAATATTTGATATATGAAAATTCACAAAAAATTATCGCTTTTAATTTGTGGTATGGCGCTGGTTTTTACCGCGTGTGAAGAAAGTGACAAGGTCTTTGACGAGATTGTTGACGCTGAGACCAGAGGAGCGATATTGCGAACCATAAATGTCATATCTGATGAAATTGCCATTGGTAGTACTGATGGAAATTTCGCTGCGGAACTGGAAGTTCAAAGTGAAGAAAACGGCTCTTTGGTAGAGTCCGTGGAAGTGTACGCTAAATTTAATGACAATTCAATCGCTGATGGAGGTGCTGATTTGAGTACAGATGAAGTTCTAGCGGAAACACTGGCCGTTTCTTCGTTTACCATTGGTGAATTTGGATTGCCCAGATTTACGTACATGATTACTTTGCCTGAGCTGATAACCGCTCTCCCCGTCAACAATGCAGACGTTGATGGTTCAGATACATTTGCCATTAGGTTTGAACTCGTAATGAAGGACGGCAGAAGGTATTCTGCTGCTGATAATTCAGGAACTTTGACGGGTTCCTATTTTAATTCACCGTTCGTATACAACGCTACCGTTGTTTGCCCTCCCAAACCCCCAACTCCAGGTGTTTGGACCATAAACATGACCGATTCATACGGTGATGGCTGGCAAACGGATACAGGTGGAGGAGGTTCTGGTATCACCATTACCTTGGACGATGGAACTGTATTCGAAGTAGGTATGTGTTCTCCTTATGGTAGTGCTGCCGGGACGTTCCTAGGAAGTGCTGATTGTAGTGAAAATGATGGATCTACCGGAACAGCAACCATTACCATACCCGATGGTACCCAATCTGCCGATTGGCATTTTCCAGGGGATAATTATGGAGAAATTGGGTTTGAAATCATTACTCCCAATGGAAATGTGGTTGGTGGATACCAAGGCGTAGCAGCAGGTCCTATTACCATTGATTTCTGTAAAGATTGATATCTTTCTTTTTGAAAA
>JBFOLQ010000227.1:0-3175 GCA_040830145.1 Flavobacteriaceae bacterium
ACCCAAGGAACTGGATGAACTGGCTTCCCATTTTGATTTGGCGCCCAGTTTATTGGCTTTCCTTGAAAAAAACCATGATGTTGTGGTACCCAAAAGAACCGCATGGATGGGTGGGGGCCTTACAATGCAGGGCAGGTTTAACGAGGATAAGGAAATACCGTTCAATGGCTCAGAACGGAAGGGCAAAGAGATGCTGGTAAAGGGAAACCGTTATCTAGAGGGGGACAAAGTATATGCTGTCAGGGAAGGCCTTACATTGAAGGCTTTGCCCAGTGAGGACCATATAGATTTGGCAAATGCCCACCAACATCTTGAAATGCTTCAGGAATATGTGCTGAAAAAGAATAGAATAGTACCGGACTTGGAAGCGACCACACAACCAAACGGAAGTTCCTTGGGCAAAAAGGAAATGGTATACGTAAATAGTGTTTTGCACAATGACGATTTTGATTTGGCATATAGCCGCGCACGTAAGCTTGCCTTTGACAAAAAGTATCGTCAAGCGAGTACCCTATGTAAATATATTTTGCAGGAAGTGCCCAGTTATATAGACGCCCGCATACTATTGGGCCGTATCCACGCATGGCAGGGGCACTATAAAAAAGCAGAGGAGATACTGCGTGAAAGCATCAAAAAAAATACAGTGTATGGAGAAGCTTATGCCGCATTGCTGGACGTTTATTTTTGGTCTGACCAAAATGAAAAGGCCCTTGGTCTCTATAAGATAATAGAGGAAAATGGCATTAGTGACAAGACCCTTGCCCAAAAATTGAGACGGGCCTATAAAAAAATCCAACAAAAATATCCTCCCCACAGAATAGTCTCCTTCGTTGATATTGCTGATTTTGAAAAACATTTAAAAACCTGAATAAGAGCATGCTTAAAAAAAAGATACCCACTGGCACAAAAATGGGAGCTTATGACGCGGCGTCGATACGGAACCTTTCAACCACATCTGGAAAAGGTATTGGCAACGTGCTAAAAGATGTGTTGAAGCCGTATGGCATCCTGTTGGTATTGGTAGGAACCACAATGGTCGTAAATGGGCAAGAAAGTGTGGCAGTGCAAAATTCTGGTCATACGGAAAGAGCTCCTAGGAATTGGATAAACCTTTCTTTTTCCACAGATGTCTATGACCAAATATTTGACCCCATGTACGCCTCCTCAATCGGCTTTGAACATAAGGCCAGGTATGGCAGTATATTGGCACGGATGAACCTTAACCAACGGTTTTCCACGACAGGGACCCAATTTGAAATAGATGTCTACCCTAAGATTAAAAAAGGGATGTACGCATATTTGAACTATGGGTACTCCAATGATATTATTTTTCCCAAGCATCGTATGGGAGCGGAAGTATATGTGGGCTTGCCAAAGGCCTTTGAAGCTTCGTTGGGGGGACGCTCATTATGGTTTGAAACAGAAAACGTTTCCATGATTACGGCTTCTTTGGGGAAGTATAGTGGCAATTGGTATTTGGTGGCGCGACCCTATTTTGCGCTAAGGGGTACAGGACATACTGGTTTTTCCTTTACAGGGAACGTGCGCAAATACCTAAAGGATAAGTTTAACTTCTGGGAACTTGTTTTGGGAATGGGCACCACGCCCGAGATTTGGGATCCCGGTCTCACCGACGTGTTGTATGTTCTCTATAATGTGGATGCCCAATTTATTGACCTTCGATACCAGCTTCCCTTGGAAAAATGGAAAAGTAGGGTTCGGTTCAATATAGGATGTACACGACAGGAAAGAATTCGGGAGCCCAATCAATTTCTATGGGCCTTAAATGCAGGGTTTACCTATATGCTTGGGGTTTAACCAACAAAATCTTTATGGGTCTGGTGAATCTACCCGAGCGGAAGGAGTGTTTTAGAGGGAAGAATTACCGCAGGGCAAAACTATTTTTCCTAGGCGGAAATATCCAGTTGTTCTATAGAATCAATAGTTGCTACCATCATGTTTGCCTTTTTCCCAACCATGTTTTCCCAAGTATTCCTCGGCACTTTCCACAGCCCCGTCCTCAATGGAGGTCCCCATACTGTCATTCCAGCGGTTGAGGTAACCAAACAGTGATATTACCCCCAACATCTCCACGATTTCCCCTTCGCTCCAATGTGCATATAGTTGGGACTTAATGGCTGCATTGACCTGGTTGGGGACTTGTGAAGCAGCCAGGGCAAAATCCAGTGCGGCCCGCTCGGCCTCGGAAAAGGCAGGATGGGAACGGTAGTCCCAAATATTGTCCAACTGTTCCTGTTCAGCACCATAACGCTCGGCGGCCCGTATGGCGTGGGCTTGGCAATAACGACAACCTGTGGCATTACTACTGACCCAAGCAATCATTCTCTTAAGGGCAGAGGTGACCCGTCCTTCATTGGCCATAACGGCCTTGTTCAAATTGATAAAGGCTTTTGAAATGGCAGGCCTGTGCTGCATGGTCAATACGGAATTGGGGCAGAACCCCAAGGTCTCATTGAAAAATTCAGCCAGTTTTTGGGTCTCGGAATCATGCTCGGGACGTAAGGGTTCAACCAGTGCCATACAGTATATTTATTGTAATTTTGATGCTTACAAGAAACGAAAAATTATGGGTGTAACAAATCACGTAACAACAAAATGGTTGGGCGGCATGTCCTTTGAAAGCAATAATCCTTCGGGCATTTCCCTAAAGATGGACGTAGGCCCCGAAAGTGGGGGAGAAGGAGATGGTTATAGGCCCAAGGCCATGATGTTGGCGAGTTTGGCGGGATGCTCAGGCTTGGACGTTGCCTCCCTGATAAAAAAGATGAAACTAAAGGTTGATGCCTTCCAAATTGAGACCATCGCCAACCTTACGGATGAGCATCCCAAATATTATGATTCCGTTGTTATTGAATACCATTTTAATGGTAGTGCGCTCGATGAAAAGAAACTGCAACGGGCAGTAGACCTTTCAGTGGAACGCTATTGTGGCGTCATGGAAATGTTTCGAAGGTTTGCCACACTGGAAATAAAGACAATTTTTCACCATCAATGAATATCACAGAAGTATAAACTCAAAAATCAAACCCAAACACAAATAGATTTGAATGTCTAAGAAAGTATTTGATTTGGAGGATTGATTTGTTGATTTTGGTGCTTCTTCTGCCCTTTTCTGTAAAGATTTGCCAAATGATTTAACGAGGCAATATTATGG
>JBFOLQ010000228.1:0-2355 GCA_040830145.1 Flavobacteriaceae bacterium
AGTTTATTGGGGTTTCAGTAGTGCCATTGATTACAAAAACATCTTCCGTGGTCAAACCAGTGGGCAGGTCCACTTCAAACCAGTTATAATCAATAGTAATGCTACCGGTATTGCTCAATTCAAAGTCAAAATCGGTCATGAACGAATCGCCGTTGACTATGGGCTTGGGAGATTGAAAACTAAAAGTTGGCTCGGTATAGTTTACACTTAGGTTGGCGTTAAGACTCTCTGCCTCATGAAAATCGGAATCGGCATAATAGTAGTTGATATAATTATAGGTATATGGTACTGTGGTCGTACTTTCCAATTCGCATGAACCATAGACTTGAAGGTAAAACCTTGCCCATCTTGTCCCGGATTGGGACATGTTTATGTAATTGGGTCCAGGCGTAATGGTGACCACGCCGTTGGATTCTTTCGCTATCAGGTGCCCTGAAGAGGTGGAATAGGATCCGTAAAGCCCTACAGACGTCACTTCACCAGCGAATTTTAACCCATCGGGCAAGGTATATTGTGCGGAAACAAATTGAGAGGCAGGTCTATATTCATTGGGGAACAGGTTTCCTACATCCATATCTTGGGTAAAAAAGCCTTGTAAACCTACTTTATTACATGATGTAAAGTTGTGGGACCTATTACTGGACCTGAAGCGTTGTTGGCCATAAGAGGCCCTATCTCCCCAATCGTCACATGCTATTTTTATGGAATTTATCGGATAATCGGAATACGCGTAAAAACGTCCACGGAGTTCTTCAAACTCGAATAGGTTGTAGAGGTTGAATTCTTTTGAAATTCTGAAGTCCAGCTCTAAGCTAACTTCATCATTTTCAAGGTCTTCGCCATAAGAATATGCAGATGCAATACTGTTCTTGTACGAGGAAAGGTCAAATGTAGCTTTGTGGTTGCCCGAACCATCTGTGGTTACGGTCAAGTGCGCTGGATCTATGGGTGAGGTACGGGTTGGGCCATCTAGATCCACAATGGTTATAGTGCCCCCTTCGAAACCAATTATGGTTTCATCTCCGCCATTGGTTTCGGTAGCGTAGTCTATTTCGAAAAATAGGTTGTCAGTGGTAAAATTGTTCAAGATCGAGCCGGTTTTTATCCTCATGATATCACCCGGCATGTAGTTTTTTACGGCATAACCTGCGGTTTCATCAGTAAGATCAACCTTGGTGGTCATGGAAGTATCCGTCCAGCCTGCTGTGGTTCGTCTTGCCTGGAAATTGGAGATGGTTGGCCCCGAACATGGTCCCGGGCAATGTGCCTTAATATTTAGATCTTTACAGTGTATATCCTGGTCAAAACAGGTGTCACCACCACTATCAATACACTTTAAGTTTGAGGTTAATTGAATGCTTTGATCACCACCGCTACCTGCACAATTGAGAACAAGGGGAAACCGTACCCAATCTATGGCGAAGAAATTCGAAAGCTCATGGGTGGTGAAGGTTATTGTATTTCCTGTTTGGGCAAACTCAGCTGGTGCACCGGGTTGTAGATCGTAGCCTGGGGGCAGGGTCAAGGTTGCCGTAAAAATGGTGGAAGGGTCATTGGAAAACATGCTTTTGCCATCACAAGCAATAGAGCTCGTGGCATTGAACTTGATTGCGACATCAAAATTTTCCCCGTTACCAACGTCGGTTGGCATATCAATTAATGTTTGTGCATGGTAATCTCGAATTAAATTGGTGTAGTTAAAGTCAACACGCTCGGTGTCCAACACCTGTTTACATTGGTTTTTGCCATATACATCAAAGTAAATGTGTTCCCACGCCATGTAATCATACCTTCCGGTACCGCAATTCTCTCTTGGGGTGATGTTTACATCAAAAGAAATTTCAGTTGAGGCCCCTGCGGGCAGATCGTCATAGAAACCGTCTTTATCTAAATCTTCAAAGCCTTGTCCGGGCCCATCGGGGTCGGATGTGAAAAAATCTGCTGGAATACCACTGGTTGTTCCACTGCCGTAGGTGGGATATACCGTACTGGGGAGGTCAAATGGGGTAAAGGCAGGATTGGATCCAAACCTGAAATTAGAGAAATGTCGTGTACTTCGATAATCAGTAGCCCAAAATGGGTTATAATTTTCTGTAGTTCTGGGCGAGGAGTTGTGACCTAGGCCCAAATTAATGGCCACATCAAAAGTTGCGGCTCCTTCTCCATTGTCTTCATTGCTAATTCTAGCTGTGTAAGTAACAGCTTTGCAGACATCCAATAGGGGCACGGGATTGACTCTAACTAATGTTAAGCCCGGAGGTTGTGTTCCAAAATTCAAAAACCCAGTTTGCTCTACCGCAGATTGGCATACATCAGTGCCACAGCCCCAACTAGCGTTGTGTGTGATGACCGTAT
>JBFOLQ010000229.1:0-3225 GCA_040830145.1 Flavobacteriaceae bacterium
CCAAGGCTTTAATGTACCTTAATAAGGTCAAAAGAAGGGGAAAGGGAGTCGATGTCAACGCCACTGATGTTGATGACCTTACCTCATTTACAAGACAGGATGTGTTGGATGAAAGGGGATGGGAATTTGTGGGTGAAATGAAAAGATGGTTTGACCTAATTCGGACCGAAACCTTGGCGGATGCCTTATCCGATAGGGACTCTGATGAATTACCGCTCATTGGGGACCCTTCCAACCAAAATCTGTATTACCATCCCATCCCTGATTTGGAACTTCAGTTGAATCCAAATTTGGTACAAAACCCAAGATAGTTTTTGTTTGGTTTTATAATCGCTATGTTAAGAAAGGGCTGTCCAGATTTTTTGGACAGCCTTTTTTATATACTGATAGTGTTTCGCTCAGAATAAAACCAGATGCATGGCCATTCGCGGGAACGTGTAACGGAATGGGTGCCGACCTTTATATGATTATAGGGGGTCTGGAAGTAAGCGCTTGTCATTTGGCATACTGGGAGAAGCAATTTTATTCGTAAGGGGGTAACTGTCCCATGCATTTCAAAAAAGCCGAAAAATAGGGGGATAGATTCAGGGTTGACCGTAATATCCCACTTTTTGACAGATATCCCACCGTAATAAGAATAAATGCAATTTAGGTTTGTAGTGTTGTAATCTCCAAAACAAATAAATTATGAGAACAGGTTTACTTTTAACAATGCTATCACTTTTTACCCTGATGGGTAGGGCGGCAGACCAACCTAACATTATTGTCATTTTGGTCGATGATGCGGGATATGCCGATTGGGGCTTCCAGGGCTCTACCACCATTCTATCACCCAACATTGATGCCATGGTCGCTGATGGAATGAATTTTACCCAAGGATATGTCTCCAATTCAGTTTGTGCCCCCTCAAGGGCCGGATTGATAAGTGGTCAATACCAGAACAGGTTTGGTTTTGAATACAATATTGTGAAACATAGCCCGCCACCGGGGCATACCAATGGTGATGTAGGGCTTAAGACTGGGATTCCAACCATAGCCAATTATCTGCAAGACCTGGGCTATAAGACCGGGGCCTTTGGAAAATGGCACTTGGGTGAAAACATCAATAAATACCATCCCAATAACCGTGGGTTTGATTATTTCTATGGTCTATTGGGAGGCTCTAGGAGTTATCATCAGAAGGAAACAGCATCAGATAAGAAACTAATGCGGAATTTTGACTATGCAGAGCCATCTGGAAATTTTTATATCACTGATATTCTCACAGATGATTTTTTGAATTTTATGGATACGGCAGAGAATGAGAACAAACCATTTTTTGCGTATCTATCCTATACGGCCCCTCATGGCCCCTATCATGCTAAGGCAGCCGATAAGGTGCCTTTTCAAGGTATGGGGTTATCTGGAAACCGCTTGGAATACCACGGAATGGTCTATAATCTTGATAACAATGTGGGGCGTATCATCGATAAGCTCAAGGATGAGGGCAAGTATGACAATACACTTATCATCTTTTTGAGCGATAATGGGGGCACAGGCCCCGCCCTGAACACCCCACTTAGGGGGAAAAAATCACAACAATATGAGGGTGGGTTACGAGTGCCTTTTACCATGACCTGGCCTAACAAGGTGCCATCAGGTTCAACCTATGACCAGCAGGTAATATCACTGGATATTGCACCTACCGTCATTGAGGCCGCTGGGGGCGATATGACTGTTGGTAGAGACTTTGTTGGCAAGAGCCTCATGCCATTGGCTTATGACACCAACAAGACCATACATGAGGCGTTGTTTTGGCAAAAATTGGATCAGTGGGAGGTAGTGTCTGATGGGGTCAACAAGGTCATTATTAACAATAATGATTGGGGAGAAGCAGACAATGACACCATTGCGTTTAATTTGAATGCCAATCTTATTGAAGATGATGCCGGGGACATATATTCCAACACCTCTACGACCTTGACTAACTTATTGAATGAGCATGCCAATTGGAAAACCGAGCTTACATTACCGGATTGGATTGGGGATAATGTCTTAAAGAAGATTTGCCCCAATGCAAACAATGCGTCCAGCTGCGCAAAATTGGTGAACCGCTACAATGCCTTTACGGAGCCTTCGGTCAGTGGTTGCACCTATATGCCCGGATATTACGTGAGCAGTACGGAGGGGGATGATACCAATGACGGATCAAGCCCTGATAGTCCCTGGCAAACCTTGGCCAGGCTTAACAGTGCCACCTTGGCCCCAGGGGACCATGTATACTTCAAGGCGGGGGATACCTTTATAGGTCAGCTCTTGGTAGACCACTCGGGAACGGCAGGGAATCCGATTGTTTTTGGCAGATATGGCGCAGGGTCAAAACCCATTTTGGATGGTGCCAATGAAGCTGGGGGCGCCCATTTGGCTGCGGTCTTGGTAGAGAACCAGGAGTACATTGAATTTAAGGGGTTGCACATTACCAATGATCGCGTGACCCCAAGGGCCAATGTGCCAGATGGTCAAGGGTATGGTATCTATGTGCATAACACAGGGACCCAGGTAATGCACCACTTTAGGTTTACCGATATGACCTTCGATGGCGTGTATGCCGTGAGCACGGCAGGGCAGGACCATGATGCCTTAAAAACGGCGGGTATCTACATTAGAAGTGAGAAGAATACGGTAACAGGGGAAGAGAAGCATGTACGGGACGTAGTGGTGCAGGACTGTTACTTCACCAATATTGCAAAATTTGGATTCTGGTCCCAGCATGCAGGGGGAAGCACGGGTATTGGAAATGACTCCATTAACCGAAATATGGATTTTGTGTTCAGGAAGAATCATTTTTATAAAACGGGAGGTTCAGGAATCACACCGGGTAGAACCTACAACTGCCTGCTTGAGGAGAATCTGATAGAGTATCCTGGTTCCGATATGGACCCCCGTATGGCCAAACGTGGTAGTGGGGCTTGGTTCTTTAACTGCAGAAATGTGGTGGCCCAGTATAATACCGTAAAACATGCCCGAGGGGATGGTGATACGTATGGAATCCATACCGATATGAGCAACCAATACGTCATTGTACAATATAATTACAGTGAGGATACCTTTGGGGGATTTGTAGAAGTTTTGGGGAACAATGATTACATCACCTACCGATATAACATTAGTGTCAATGATGGTCTCAGACAAGTAAAGGGGAATACACTTTGGGTCTCAGATTGGCATCCCCAAAACATACGCTCA
>JBFOLQ010000230.1:0-3116 GCA_040830145.1 Flavobacteriaceae bacterium
AAATCAATATTTACGGCCCCTGGAATATAGCCATCCATCAGCTCCTCCGGAGCACGGACATCCAGGAGAAAGGAATTGTCGTCGTCTTTATATTGGGCTGCCCACTCCTCTTGTGATAAATCTGTCATGAGAATGATTTTGGTGCCAAAAATAATTCTTTTTGAAAAATCCCGTCCGTTTTAAAATTTCAAATTTTAACCCTTTATGACAATGCCAACCAATAGTATATTTCCCACATGGCCAGATTGACGAACCTATTTTGGGTGACATAGCATTTACTAGGGTCCCACATACATCCTAGTTTCCGCTCACGTTCTTATGAAGTTGTCCGTACTCTCCTATTTATCAAACAAATAGAATATTTTTATTGGGTATTGGGTATTGGGTATTGGGTATTGGGTTTAACATAAGTTTAATCTCCATGCCTTGTAATTTGAATATAAAAAATTATACATTTGTATATACAACTATTGTTGGTACATGAATGTCGAAAAGGTAATTAAAGCACTTTATTTGGCTCCCCCAACCAAAACCATCATCCATCTTTTATTGGTGCACAATAAAATACAGGACGTTATTACCAGCTCCCTTAAGCCCTTTGATGTATCCATACAGCAATTTAATGTGTTGCGCATCTTGCGGGGACAAAAAGGCGTACCTGTAAACATGGCCACCATCAATGACCGTATGGTAACCAAAATGAGCAATACAACACGCTTGGTGGACAAATTGATGGCCAAAGGAATGGTACTCCGAAAGGTATGCCCGGACAACCGTCGCAAAGTGCAGATTACCATAACGACATTGGGCAGGGAAAAGTTGGCGTTAATGGATGAGGTTGTTTTGAGTGCCGAAAAGCAACTTCTACAGAACCTCTCGGAAAGGGACATGGAACAACTGAACAATCTATTGGATAAATTTTAATAAACCCATATTTTTTAATTACTAATTACATGAACATGAAAAAGAACATCATCACATTGGCATTGACTATCGTTTTTGGGGCTTCGGCTACTGCAGCCTCACCGATAGAAGGCGACAAAAAGGACGTAAATACCAGTGAAAGCACCATCGTTTGGAAAGGGTATAAGGTCACGGGCTCACACCAAGGCACCATGGCCCTGGCATCGGGTCATCTTGAGTTTGAGAATGGCGGCTTATCAGGAGGTGAATTCGTGGTTGACATGACCAGTATCACTTGTACGGACCTTAGCGGTGGCATGAAGGGAAAACTGGAAGGCCACTTAAAATCCAAGGACTTTTTTGGGGTCGATGACCACCCAACTTCCAAACTGGTATTTACCAATGTCAAGGCAAACGGAAAGAACTCATATGAAGTCACGGCCAACCTTACCATCAAGGATATCACCAAGCAAGTGAGCTTCGATATCTCCATTTATGGGAGCAAGGCCACGGCCAGTCTTAAGGTAGATCGTGCCGAATACGATGTGCGTTATGGCTCCGGAAGCTTTTTTGACAATTTGGGGGACAAGACCATCTATGATGAATTTGACTTGGTCATAGATCTCGTCTTTTAAGTCTAGGAACAAACACGAAAAAGCCCCTTCATTTTACAATGAGGGGGTTTTTGGTCCATTTAAGGTCGAACCTACCTCGACTAAACGCATATTTATTAGGTAAAAAGCTAACTAAGTGCATGTTACAATTATCCCACCTCTTCCACTCATCTAATCATCGGGCCCTTTTATCCCCTTCAATATACCATTCGCGGGCCCTACTCTTTTGCTGTATAATTTTTAAAGGAGCTTTGACCTAAAACCCAAATACCTCTAGTTATGACCCCACATGAGTCCCATACCAATAACTGCTTTAGACTTGTTGATTTATTCAACGAGCGCCAGAGTCCAATTTTCTATACCGTATACAACGAATATTTTTCGGAGAAGGATAAGGAAGCGTATCCCTATCATTTGGTTCTAACCGTTGAAACACGAATGAACACCCGATCATTGGACTATCTTCAATCAGAATTTGAGGAACAGCAATACATTGAGAATACTGCCGAATCCATCATTGCCAAAAACAATGGCATCAAAAAAGTGTTTGCATTGATTAGGGGAAAAAACAAAATTGAATACCACTGGTACCTTGAAGACCCCCAGATATCACGGGAGATAGAACGTCTGAACAATGTAAGGTCCCTAAAAATCAACCTCACCAAAGATCCCCAGTGGGAAAATGTGACCGCTTATTTCAATTGGTTGGACAAAAATCAACATCAAAAATCCCAATTGGAGGAAGACCCCACTTTCCCCATGCCATTTTTGATATGTCTCAATTAAGTTTGTGATGTTCCAAATGATTTATATATTTGGGACCATGAAATTGAATAACGTAAATACTTGGTGGTGGACCAACTTGCGCCTAACGTCGTGAGCCATGTCCTTCCCATTACCATATAAAAGGCCTGTCTTCACGACGGGCCTTGGTTTTTTTAGGAGATACTGGAAATGACATACACATTAAAGACCCATTACAAAAAGATACTGGCCGACACCGTTACCCCGGTAAGTGTATACCTCAAGATTCGGGATAGGTTTCCCAACAGCCTTTTACTGGAAAGTAGTGATTATCATGCCAATGACAATAGCTTTTCATATATCTGTTGCAACCCAATCGCTTCGGTTAAGGTTGAAAATGAGGTATTGGTAGCTTCCTACCCTGATGGAAATAGTGTAAAAACAGCCATTACCGCTGCGACGGACATTCCTGCGGAGCTAGACACTTTTGCCCAAAAATTCGTGGCCCAAAAGCTCGATTTTAAATTTGCCACAAACGGTCTCTTTGGATATATGGCCTATGACGCCGTACGCTATTTTGAGGATATCGGAATTTCGAGGAAGGAAAACGCCATTGCCATCCCGGATATCTTTTACGCTGTCTATCAAAATATCATCGCCATCAACCATTTTAAGAACGAGGCCTTCATATTTTGCCATAGTGTCAATGGTACAAACAATGTGGATGAGATAGCCCAATTACTGAACATCCGCAATTTTGCCTCTTATAATTTTACACGACAGGGTGCAAAGGAATCAAATTTGGAAGATGCGGAGTACTGCAGGCAGGTTGAATTGGCCAAGGACCACTGCCAA
>JBFOLQ010000231.1:0-3556 GCA_040830145.1 Flavobacteriaceae bacterium
CGTTTTGGGAAAAGGCCCAAGGACTCTCAAACTTAGTAAAGACACATTTAGACCAAACTACGTCGGCAAATAATGAAAGGGTCATTCACTACAATGAACCTGACCGGGAGCTGGAATTTTGGCAACGTTTTTTAAAGGAGGGAAAAAACGACCATTTTTTTTCCGAGATCATTCAACATACCAACCATACCCATCACCCACGTTATATGGGGCACCAAGTGGGGGCCCCCGCTCCCCTGACCGTTCTTACGGGCCTTATAGGCTCCCTGTTGAACAACGGTATGGCTGTGTATGAAATGGGTATGGCCCCTACGGCCATGGAACGTATTGTAACGGACCATCTGTGCCATACCATCGGGTGGGATGCCACGGCTGGAGGTTTTTTGACCTCCGGGGGGACCTTGGCCAACCTTACCGCCCTATTGGCAGCGCGCAAGGCAGCCGTTTCCCATGATATATGGAACAAAGGCTATAACGAGCCCCTAGGCATTCTTGTCAGTGAGGCGGCCCATTACTGTGTGGAGCGTGCGGCCAAGATCATGGGCTTGGGGGAACGGGGCATTATCAAGGTGCCTGTCAATGCCACACATGCCATGGATGTGTCCCTGGTGGAGGAATACCATACCAAGGCCCAAGCGGCAGGCATTACGATTTTTGCCGTGGTGGGCAGTGCCCCCAGTACGGCCACGGGCTCCCACGATGCCCTGGAAGTGTTGGGCGATTTCGCCCGTACCCATCAGTTGTGGTTTCATGTGGATGGTGCCCATGGCGGTGCAGCCATCCTTTCCAAAAAATACAAGTCCCTGTTACAGGGCATCCACAAGGCGGATTCCGTGGTTATTGACGGCCATAAAATGATGTTGATGCCCACGATTACCACAGCCTTATTGTTCCGTGATGTACGGACCTCCCACACCACCTTTAGCCAAACGGCCGATTATTTACTTACCGAGGAGCAAGATTGGTACAATGGCGGCAAACGTACCTTTGAATGTACCAAGACCATGATGAGCCTGCATTGGTATGCCCTGTTAAAATGGTATGGAGATACGCTTTTTGAGACGTTTTTGGACAGACAGTACGATTTGGCCCGCACCTTCGCCCAACACATTCAGGAACATCCCCATTTTGAACTGGCCGTGCCCCCGGAATCGAACATTGTGTGCTTTCGGCATGTTCCCAAAGGCATGGGAACGGCTGAGCTCAACGCCCATAATTTGGCGGTGCGACAGGCCATTTTGGAGCAAGGCACCTTTTACATCGTTCAGACCAAGTTGAACGGTAAATGGTACCTCCGTACCACCTTGATGAACCCTTTTACGGAAGTGGCCCATGTACAGGAGTTGTTGGGGCACATTGGGACATTGGCCCAAACAATTTCCCGATAATTCGTATATTCCGAAATGCTTCAAAAATCCCTTTTTGTTCTGTTGTCCATTGTGGGAACCGCACTATGTTTTTCCCAATCGGATACCGAAATCCATCTCTTTGACCTCAATATCACAGGGGACACCTTAGTACTTTCCAATGGTAGGAATATCTCCAATACCCCTGGTTATGATAACCAACCGTCCTTTTATGACGATACCACCCTCTTGTTTGCCTCTACGCGTAACGGACAGACTGACATTCGACGTTACGACCTGCGGACGGGTACCACCCAATGGCTTACCGATACCCCCGTGGGCAGTGAATACTCCCCTACGCGCATTCCCAATAGCACGGATATCTCGGCCATCCGATTGGACACCACGGGTCTACAGCGCCTCTATCGCTATGATACCTCCAAGGGAACATCAACCCCTATTCTTACGGATGCCAAGGTGGGCTACCATCTTTGGTATGACGATGCGTTGCTCCTTACCACAGTACTCGTGGACAACCGAATGGACTTGGTCAGCTTTAACATAAAGAAAGGCACATCACAGTTGCGCCATAACAATGTAGGACGGTCACTGGCCCGAATCCCGAACACGGCGCACGTGAGCTTTATGACGGCCCAAGATGGCAAACACACTTTGAAAAGCCTACATCCCATGGAGGGAAGCCCGGATTCCCTTGCTGCCGTGGGGCGTGTTCAGGATATATGTTGGCTGCCCAACGGGAAATTCCTGGTCGGATTCGGAAAAAGGCTGCTGCTCCATGATACGGAAGTAGAGGGGAACTGGCGCCCCATCAAGATATTTGAGGACCGGGAAATCAATGCCATTACCCGTTTGGCCATCAATCCGTCCGGGACCCAATTGGCCTTGGTGGCCGAACCATCTCCCGAGCATATCGTCCAAAAACAAGTGACCACTTTTAATGCCCGGGATTTAAAAGGTTTTGCTTCATGCTTTGCCCAAGACGTTCTCGTGCAACGTTTTCCCAAAGACACGATGTATGTGGGCCAAAAGGCATTGGAACAGAACTACCAACGTTTCTTTGAACGCAATCGGGAATCCCACGTGGAAGTGATAACCCGCATTGTTATAGGCAACAAGGTGATTGATGAAGAAATAGGGCATGTCAACGGAAAAAAATTCCATCAAGTGGCCATCTATGAAGTGAGCAATGGGCGTATCGCCAGTATGACCTTTCTTCATCCCCAAAACAAGGATGTACGACCAGAGGGCATTGTACAGCAGCAGTTGGATGCGTACAACAATCGGGATATTGACGGATTTATGGCCACTTACACCCAAGATGTGGCCCTGTACAACTATCCCCACACCCTTACGGATACGGGGAACGACGTAATCAAAAAAAGTTATGGCGACTTCTTTGCCAACACTCCGGATCTCCACTGTGAAATTCGAAATAGAATTGTACTGGGTCATCGGGTGATTGATGAAGAATACATCACCATGAACGGTTCCCACTTTTCGGCCGTAGCCATCTATGAGGTAGAAAACGGATTGATTTCGACCGTTACCTTTGTTAGATAACACCCACCCTTAACTAACCTTAAATATGGATATCATGACCCTAAAACCACTTTTCATCTGTTTATTTTCCTGTGTGTTCATGGGATATTCCCAAACCGACACCCGCCTGTACGACATCATCGATGCCGTATCGGCCGAGCGGATTGGTAAGGATGTTGAAACCCTGGCGAACTTTGGCACCCGGCATACCTTAAGTGATACCCTATCCGATACCCGGGGGATTGGGGCGGCCCGCCGATGGATCAAGGGGACCTTTGACCAAATAGCGACCGATTGCAAGGGGTGTTTGGACGTCTTTTACCAGAAGGACCTGGTACCCAAGGGGGATGGGGCCCGTATTGTGAAGGACGTATGGGTGGTGAACGTGGTCGCCATACAACGAGGCAGCAAGTATCCCAATCGGTTTATCATTATGAGCGGGGATATCGACTCCCGGGTGAGCGACCCCAACAATTACACCGCGGATTACCCTGGGGCCAATGACAATGCCAGTGGTATGGCCGGGACCTTGGCAGCGGCCCGTGTGCTCACCAAAGACACCTTTGACCAGAGCAGTATCTAAGTGGGGCTATGCGGCGAGGCAAAAGGCCTTTCCGGTGGCACGGGACTGGCGACAGACGCCCAGGAAC
>JBFOLQ010000232.1:0-3211 GCA_040830145.1 Flavobacteriaceae bacterium
AAGTATCTTTGAGAACAAAATGCATCACCAAATGGCCAATGATACCTTTGCAGTATAGTACCGACCCAAATCCCAGTCCCGTGCCATTGAGGATGCCATACGGAAGAAAGACATACCCTATAGAATCTATGGGGGTATTTCCGTGTACCAACGAAAGGAGATCAAGGACGTGCTGTCCTATCTGCGCATGGTCATCAACCCCAAGGATGAGGAGGCCTTAAAGCGAATCATCAATTTTCCCGCACGTGGAATTGGACAGACCACCATTGATAAACTTACCGTGGCCGCCAACCATTACAAACGCTCCATTTTTGAGATTATGGAGCACATGGACAAAATACAGCTCAAGGTCAATGCCGGTACTAGGGGAAAACTGGAGAATTTTGTCACCATGATCAAGAGTTTTCAGATTGTGGAGCAACAGGCAGACGCTTTTACACTTGCCGAACATGTGGTAAAAAAAACGGGCTTGTTGATAGAGTTCAAAAAGGATGGCACCCCGGAGGGCATTGCCCGAATGGAGAACATTGAGGAGCTTCTCAATGGTATCAAGGATTTTGTGGAGGGTCAAAAAGAATTGGCCGACGCCGATGGGCGCCTTAGTGAATTTTTGGAGGATGTGGCACTGGCCACCGATTTTGATAAGGATACGGGTGATGACGATCGGGTGGCGCTCATGACCATTCACTTGGCCAAAGGGCTTGAGTTTCCCTATGTCTACATTGTGGGAATGGAGGAAGATCTTTTTCCCTCGGCCATGAGCATGAACACCCGAAGTGAACTGGAAGAGGAACGCCGTCTTTTTTACGTAGCCCTCACCCGGGCCGAAAAACAAGCCTATCTCACCTATGCCCAAAACCGGTACAGATGGGGGAAGCTCATAGATGCCGAGCCCAGTCGCTTCTTGGAGGAAATTGATGATCAATACCTGGAGTACCTAACACCCATGGATAGTGGTTATCGCTACAAATCACCTTTGAACGCCGATATTTTTGGGGAAGTTGACAAAAGTAAGCTGCGATTGCGAAAACCCATAAGCAGTACACCCCCCAGTATACGAAAGCCCTCGGAAGGCCAATTGCGGAAATTGCGCAAGCTAAAGCCAGGCTTGGGAAAACCCATTGACCGCCCCAGTGATGAGATCCTAACGCTCAATGTGGGCAATACCGTAAACCATAGTCGTTTTGGCAGCGGAAAGGTCCTTAAGATTGAAGGGGTTGGCAATGACAGGAAGGCCGAGATACAGTTTGACCATGCCGGGGTGAAAAAGTTATTGTTGCGGTTTGCCAAGTTACAAGTGATGGATTGAGTTTCCTTCTTGTTCAATTGGAGTGACCATAAATCCAGTACGCTCAAAATTGTGAAGTATATGGATATTTCCGAATTTTGTCCTTGGCCTGGGGCAACGGGCCATTGTCAAAGAGTTTATAAAGATTTCCCGCACATACCGTCATGGCCGAGTTTATAAAAATATATCCTGAAAATCCGCACCCAAGGGAGGTTGCCAAGGTGGTGGAAGTGCTTAGGAGCGGCGGGCTTATCATATATCCCACCGACACGGTATATGGGTTGGGGTGTGATATTTCAAATACCAAGGCGCTGGAGCGTCTGGCCCGTCTAAAGGGCGTTAAACTCCATAAGGCCAATTGGTCCTTCATATGTGCCGACCTCAGTAATCTCTCTGATTATGTACGGCAAATCAGCTCCCCCAACTTTAAGCTTCTGAAAAGGGCATTGCCAGGTCCATATACCTTTGTCCTGCCTGGGAACAACAATCTCCCCAAGCATTTTAAAAAGAAGAAAACCGTGGGCATACGGGTGCCGGACAATACCATTGCCCAAGCGTTGGTAGAGGGCTTGGGAAACCCCATTGTCTCAACCTCGATACGGGATGAGGACGATGTATTGGAATACACTACGGATCCAGAATTGATTTTTGAGAAATGGCAGCGTAGGGTAGATGTGGTCATTGATGGGGGATATGGTGGCAATAGGGCCTCTACGGTGATTGACCTCTCCGGCCATGAGCCGGTCATTGTCCGGGAAGGGAAGGGCACATTGGATGTATTGGGATAATCCTTTCAACACACCCCATATCCTACAACAAAAAAGCGGCCAAAAGGCCGCTTTCAATGTGTATCCAATACTATTTCTTAATTCCCTGTGCCACCAATGGCCGGGTCTTTCATGCCCTCCTCAATCATATTGTAGAATTGATCCAACTTGGGCAGCACAACAATACGTGTGCGACGGTTCTTCGATTTTTCCACTTGGGAAACGGGTACAAATTCAGCCCTTCCGGCAGCAGTCATTCGCTTGGGGTCTACATTGTAATCCTTCTGCAATATCCGCACAACGGCCGTAGCGCGCTTTACACTCAAGTCCCAGTTATCCAATAAAACACCACTTCTGTATGGCACATCATCCGTATGGCCTTCCACCATAAAATCAAAATCAGGTTTGTTGTTCACCACTTTGGCAACCTTGCCCAAGACTTCCTTGGCACGTGAGGTAATGTTATAACTCCCACTGCTGAAAAGAAGCTTATCAGATATGGAGACAAATACCACGCCTTTTTCCACACTGATCTCAATATCCTCATCGTCCAGATTGCCAATGGCTCCCTTAAGACTTTGTACCAGTGCCAAATTGACGGAATCGCGTCGGGTAACCGCATCTTGGAGACGACGGATGGTCAAATCCTTTTCCTTCAGGCTTTCCAATGACTTCTCAAGGTTTTCAGCCCCTTTTGTGGTCAGGGTGGTCAGATTGCCCATGTTGTCAATAAGTTCCTGGTTATTGGCCTTTAAAAAGGCATTTTGATCTTCCAAGGTCTGTAACCTGGAAGTGGCTGTGGCCTTTTCCTCCAAACAGCTGTTCAATTTTACGGTGGCCGAATTCAAAAGGTCCTGTGATTCCTGGTACTTTGATTCCAAATCGGCAAACTTCTTTTGGGAGACGCACGAGGACAAAAGAACGGCCGCACCCAAACAGCCCAACATAATTCTTTTCATAATAAATTTGATTTTGTTTTAGTGATCGATTTTGCGGTCATGCAGCGATATAGACAAAAGTAACGCAACATCGCCTTGGTGGAATCCAAAAATAGTTAATCTTTTACTAATTTGTTAAAACCCTCCACTCCATTTACGAAGTGGGCCCATACTATGGATCGGCAATGGTAATATTTTTTCAGATATCCGTTTTTTTC
>JBFOLQ010000233.1:0-2989 GCA_040830145.1 Flavobacteriaceae bacterium
ATTGATTGGTTGTATCAAATAAGGGATGCTGACATTGAAGTGACCACTAAATGGGGGTATCCCTATGTGGCCAACTTTGACCCAAACGCTACGGTACATGAGGTAAAGGAGCATTCGTTGGATAAGTTGAACGAACAATGGGGGTTTTCCAAAAAGTTGCTACCATACCTAAAGACTTACCAAATACATTCGGCTACCCTGGAGACAGCTGTGTTGGAGAATACGGATGTGCTGAACAGACTGCATGGACTAAAGGAAAAATATGGTTTGCAAATAGGGTTGACCACTACAGGGAGCAATCAATTGGAGGTGTTGCAAAAGGCCTTGGATGTCGATGTTCAAGGTATGCCTTTGTTTTCAAGTGCCCAGGTCACGTTCAACATATTGGATCAATCCCTGATGGATATGAAGCCGGTTTTGGAGCATCGCAACATGCAACTATTGGTGAAGGAAGCCTTGGCCAATGGGCGTTTGATTCCGAACGACCACTATGGTCAATACCAGAAATTATACGCCTATCTCGCGAAGTTGGGGACACAGTATCAAGTAGGGACCGATGCGATTGCCCTTCGGTTTGTGATGGACATTTTCCCTTCAGCTATAGTGTTGAGTGGTGCCAACAACGAGGAACACTTGACGGCCAACCTAAAGGCAGAAACCTTTGAACTTTCCGAAAGGGAATTGGAAACCTTGCGACAGTTTTCCACGACTCCTGAAACCTACTGGAATGAACGTAAACAATTGTCATGGAATTAGGGAAGGCCATTCCTGAATGGGAACTGGAATCCATTTTCGGGGATTCGGTTCCTAGGGTACGCGACCTAAAGGGTTCCTTGGTATTGGTCTTGTTTTTTAATTTGGGCTGTCCCGGTTGCAAGGGGAGGGCGTTGCCCTTTGCCAATAGGGTGGCATACGAAAAAGGGGAGCAAGTACAGGTGTTGGGGATTCATAGCCGCTTTGAGGGACCAACATATACCGATGCGCAGTTGCGGGCTGCCAAGGAAGAATACCATATTAGGTTTCCGTATTATCGGGATGCCCAATCGGCCAATACATTTTATAAGTACCAGGCTGGGGGAACCCCGCATTGGATTCTTTTGGATTGCGAAGGATTGTTGGTCTACGCTATTTTTGGGTCAGACCCCAATAACGCCTTGTTGCGGTTGGACTATAGAATTCAAGAGGCATTGTAAACGAACTTACCAATAATTTATATGATGCATGAATGGTATGTGCCCATTACGATTTTACCTGGACTGGGAATGCTCATTCTGTCCACAACAAATCAGATGATGATGTTGAGTGCGGAAATAAATACACTCTTACAAAGAAAGTGTACCCCACTGCAGCATTCCATATCAGACCAAAAAATACAACAGTTGGGGCGGCTTACGAGGGCCTCTGTATTACTGTATTTGGCTGCCGGATTATATGTGCTCTCGGGCATTTTAGGGGCGGTGGATGCCGTGGCCCCCTCACATTACAGTTTTTCCAGTATTTCCTTGTATATAGGGACGATACTATTGTTCTTGGCATTGGCACTGTTGATTTGGTATGGGTTTAGGGCCGTTCGTATCCGACGGCTACAACATGAGCACAATCAATTGTGATGGCCAAAACAAAAAAAATGGAAAAGATCGGATTTGGGGGAGGCTGTCATTGGTGTACGGAGGCCGTTTTTCAACACCTAACGGGGGTTGACCGGGTAGAACAGGGCTGGATTGCCCCAAAGGGAACTGGCACCGCTTTTTCAGAAGCGGTAATCGTTCACTTTCTTCCGGATGAAATTCCCCTGGAGGTGCTTTGTGAAATTCATTTGCGCACACATAGGAGCACCTCTGACCACACGATGCGACAGAAATACCGTTCTGGTATTTATACCTTTACAAAGGCCCAGCAGCTTGAAGTGATTGGGATTTTGGAAAAATTGCAGTTAGGGTATGGGTCCCCGTTGGTCACAAAAGCCTACCCTTTTAAGGATTTTAGGGCATCAGATGCCCAAGTGCGGGACTATTACAAAAAAAATCCCGGAAAACCCTTTTGTGAGACGTATATAAGCCCTAAGTTGAGATTGTTATTGAAAGAATATGGCGCATATGCCAAGAAGCAGGATTTAAAACATCTAAGTGTATAGATCATGAACACAAAACTGAAGATAAAAAATAGAAAGGGACATGAACTCCACAGTCTTTTGGAACTCCCGGCCAATCAAAAACCACAGCGTTATGCCATTTTTTCACATTGTTTTGCCTGTAGCAGTAATATGATAGCCGTACGCAATATCACCAGAACACTGACCAATCATGGTTTTGGGGTGGTACGCTTTGATTTTACCGGATTGGGAAGAAGCCAAGGGGCATTTGCCGAGAGTTACTTTTCGGCCAACGTCAATGATATTATCGATGTGCACAATTTTATGAAGGAACACTATAAGGCCCCTGAACTGCTCATTGGCCATTCACTGGGCGGGGCCGCTTCCATTATGGCCGCTGCCAGGTTGGACGAGGTTGGGGCGGTCGCTACCATTGGCACCCCTTCTGATATTGAGCATACCAAGAAACATTTTGCGGAGGGGGTACAAGATGTGTGGACCCAAGGAGAGGCAGAGGTACAGTTGGGAGGCCGTCCATTTGTGATTAATGCCGAATTCGTACAGGATTTTGACAACGTTGACTTATTAGGGGTGACCAAAAGCTTGAGAAAGCCCCTCTTGATCATGCATTCCCCCCAGGATAGGATAGTAGGTACAGATCATGCACATCGTTTGTTTGTGGCCGCTTTTCACCCCAAAAGTTTTGTGACATTGGATGGAGCTGATCATTTATTGTCCAATCAGGATGACAGTATCTATGTAGGGAATGTCATTGGGGCTTGGGTACAGCGCTATTTTGACCAACAGGAGAACAAGATGTTGGAGCCGCAAGGGGAACAATTGGTAGCACATTTGGATTTAATTGAGAACAACTTCACCACGCAGATGCAAACCAAG
>JBFOLQ010000234.1:0-2628 GCA_040830145.1 Flavobacteriaceae bacterium
ATCACGGAGCTTTTCATCGCTTGGTATTCTGGGGTGGAATACGAACAATATGCCTTTTTAAATAGGGCCACAGGACCCTATTGGTGGGCTTACTTCTTGATGATGACCTGTAATGTGGTCTCTCCCCAGGTAATGTGGTTCAAGAAGATTAGGACCAGTATTATGGCTTCATTCATTATCTCCATTGTTGTGAACGTGGGGATGTGGTTTGAACGATTTGTGATTATTGTCACCTCGCTGCATAGGGATTACCTTCCCTCTTCATGGAGCATGTTCTCACCCACTTTTGTGGACATTGGGATATTCATAGGTACCATAGGGTTCTTCTTTGTACTCTTTTTGCTGTATTCAAGAACATTCCCGGTGATTGCACAAGCGGAGGTGAAGTCCATTTTAAAATCAAGTGGGGAGCGCTACAAGAATTTGAGGGATGCTGGTAAACCCTTATACGAGCTTCCTGGTAAGACCGTGGTTACGGAGACTAAGACAACGGAAGTAGAAAGTCCCAGTGAAGTAGCGGAAGAAGCGTCGGGGGATAGTACCGCCAAGGTTTCGTCCCTGTTGGAAAGTATTGGGTCATTTGATGCCACGAAGGAAACGGCCGATGATTTGAAAAAAGTGAAGGGTATTGGTCCGCAAATGGAAAAGACACTCAACCAAATTGGTATTTACACCTTTGCACAGGTGGGTAAGATGACCAAAAAGGAATATGATTTGTTGGATTCCATTACGGGATCCTTCCCAGGAAGGGCCCAGCGTGATGATTGGGCGGGTCAAGCAAGAAAATTGAACAATAAAAGCTAATTATGGCATCAAAGGTTATACAAGCTTATTATACCGATGACGATGTGCTCATGCAGGCCGTAAAGAAAGTACGGGCAGCGAAGCACCATATTGAGGAGGTATATACCCCTTTTCCGGTACACGGTCTGGATAAGGCCATGGGGTTGGCCCCAACGCGTATCGCCATTACATCCTTTATGTATGGTTGTTTGGGATTGGCAGTGGCCATTACCATGATGAACTACATCATGATCCAGGATTGGCCCCAAGATATTGGGGGCAAGCCCAGCTTTAGCTATCTGGAGAACATGCCGGCCTTTGTGCCCGTTATGTTTGAGATGACCGTTTTCTTTGCAGCCCACCTTATGGTCATCACCTTTTATCTGAGAAGCCGTATGTGGCCCTTTAAGAAGGCCGAGAATCCAGATGTACGGACTACTGATGACCATTTTTTAATGGAGATTGATGTACATGGCAATGAAGGTGAGCTAAAGAAGCTGTTAGAGGAAACGGGAGCCGTTGAAATAAATATTACCGAAAAAAACAGTCATTGAGAATGGACAGTTTTAAGAAAATTGGAATGGTTTTGGGCTTGGGGCTATTGCTCAGCTCTTGCTTTGACAAAAGTGAGCCCAATTACCAATATATGCCCAACATGTATGAGCCTGTAGGGTATGAGACCTATCAAAAGGTGGAATTTTTGCCCAACCACTCCGAGGCCTTGATACCACCGGCAAATACCATTCCTAGGGGGTACATGCCCTACGAAATTCCAAATACCCCAGAGGGAAAGGAAATGGCCAGGGTACTGATAAGTCCGTTGGATACCTTGCAACGGGAGGCCAATTTGACCAAAGGAAAGGAACTCTATGATATCTATTGCGCCATTTGCCACGGTTCAAAAGGAGATGGCCAAGGCAACTTGGTGAAGCGAGAGAAGATTTTGGGTGTCCCCAGCTATGCTGATGCGGCCCGTGACATTACCGTGGGGACCAGCTACCACACTGTACAATATGGGTTGAACTCCATGGGATCCTATGCCGTACAATTGAACAATGAAGAGATGTGGCAGGTGTCTGAATATGTGATGAAACTAAAGGAAGACTTAATAAAATAATACATAGCACGCGATATGTACACGTTTTCAAACAAATTAAGAGTAGGTTCCCTTGTATTGATGGTAGTTGGCGCCCTTTGTTGGGGACTTGGGTTTTTTAGTGCTCCCTCTACCGTTGAGGAAGCAAAGGCCCATGTGGCTGCTCATGCAGATGGCCATGGAGATTCCCATGCGGCAACTGATGGAGAACATGGTGAGGAGGCCCACCACGATGCCGCCCATTACGAACATGTATTGCACCAATTGCAGAATAAACCTTGGGCCGCACTCTATGTGGCAGCTTTTTTCTTTTTTATGATTGCCTTGGGAACCTTGGCTTTCTATGCCGTACAGCGGGCAGCACAAGCGGGCTGGTCACCATTGTTGTTTCGGGTTATGGAGGGCATTACGGCTTATCTGGTACCAGGGGGGATTATCGTATTTGTGATATTGGTCATGTCAGTCTTGCACTGGAACCACCTTTTTGTTTGGATGGATGCCGAGACAGTGGCCCATGACCATCTGTTACAAGGTAAAGTGGGTTATTTGAACTCAACCTTCTTTTTGATACGTGCTGCCATTTTCCTTGGGGGATGGATTGCATACAGGACCATATCAAGACGGTTGTCGTTGGCCCAGGACAATGCTGATGATAATACCAATTTTAAGAAAAACTTTAAGTGGTCAGCGGCATTTTTGGTGTTCTATTTGGTGACTGAATCCATGATGTCTTGGGATTGGATCATGAG
>JBFOLQ010000235.1:0-2332 GCA_040830145.1 Flavobacteriaceae bacterium
ACGCCCCGCGGTTTCGGGATATAGGGTCTGCATCCAATGTTATCTTTTGTCCTGACTGACGCTTTCTTCTTTTCTTTTTTAACGATTCCTTATGTCAAATCCCCAATGGGGCCAATTTTCCCTACAATGGAGGTTTTTACGGCACAAGCTCTGATGCATATTGGGGGAGGAGGGATTTGAACATTTCAATGGTCCCTGACAATGATTTCTCACTGCGCCCCCCAGCTGCATTCGTATGGCCACCCCCATTAAAATGGGCGCGGGCAAACGCATTCACCGAAAAATCCCCCAATGATCTGAAGGAAATTTTGATGATGCCCTCTTCCTTGTTTTCAATGAAGATGGTTGCAAAGACGATGCCCTCAATGGAGAGGCCATAATTTACAAAACCCTCTGTATCCCCTTTTTGAAAATGGTGTTGGTCCAATTCATCCTGACTGAGGGTAATATAGGCCGTGCGATATTCCGGTAACACCCTTAGATTTTCCAGGGCCCTGCCCAATAATTGCATACGGTTGGCCGAGTTGGTATCAAATACATATTGGTGCACTCGGGCATTATCAGCCCCCTTTTTAATCAGTTGTGCGACCACCTCATGCGTACGGTCTGTGGTGGATGAGAACTTGAACGATCCCGTATCGGTCATGATGCCGGCATAAAGGCAGTTGGCCGTATCGGGGTCAATCAAATGGGCATCCCCCAATTGTTCTATAAAATTATAGACCATTTCACAGGTAGAACTCATGTCCGTATCAGAGTACGTTACCTTGGCATAATCGTCCGGGGATTGATGATGATCTATCATGACAAAATCAACCTCCAAAGCTTCCATTATTTCCCGCATTTGGCCCACTCTGGACAAGTGGTTGAAATCTAACGTAAAGATAATATCGGCATTTTTTAAAAGTGTGACCGACTGTTTATTTTCACGCTCAAAATTCAATATACGGTCATTTCCCGGCATCCATTTCAGGAATTTCGGGTAGTCGTTGGGCGCTACAACAGAGGCCTCATGTCCTTTTTTAAGGAGGTAATGGCAAAGGGCCAGGGTGGAACCAATGGCATCACCATCTGGATTTTTGTGGGGAACGATGGCTATTTTCCGAGGTTCGGAGAGCATTTTTTTAACGGTGGCAACATCCGTTTTGTTCATGGGCGCAAAGATAGGAATATACTGTTTACCTTGGGACAAAAGATTATTTTTGGGATATGCCCTAGTGATAATGAACCCGTCTTGAGCTGTTTGATTCAAGCGAAAATTCAAAATTTTGTGCCCGGATGAAGGCTTTTTTAGGTCGCATAGTACCTGTGCTGAGTGAAGTCAAAGTGAATCGAAGCTAGCGGTCTTGTGCCTTTTTTATGAACATTGTTTAACAAAACATGGAAAGATTAATCGTTTAACCTACATTTAGTTGTGTTACCTATGACGGTGCAAAAGGGGAATGAATGGAGCCAAGAAGCAAGAGGATGGGAGATAGGCACGCCTTACGTCATATGTCCTGAGTCCTTTGTCTTTTTCGTTTCGGACCTAAATAATTTAAAATGAATGGAAACAACCACGCAACCTAAGTTTATTCGAATGAAACCATACGTTCTTTTTTTGATTCCAGTACTTTTTCTGGTCGGATGTAAATCCGTGGATTCCCCAAGGTCTGCAGCCATCGATAGGCCACAAACTGATTTTGCCATTGCTTTTGGTTCGTGCAATAAGTCTGGACTTCCCAATGTACTCTGGGATGATGTCCTTGGTCTGCGACCCAATGTGTGGATTTGGGGAGGGGACAATATCTATGCCGATACCGAGGATATGGACAAAATGGAAAAACTCTACGATAAACAGGACCAGGTTGCCGGTTATGCCCTGCTAAAAAAGTCCGTTCCCATTATCGGCACGTGGGATGACCACGACTATGGGGTGAACGATGGGGGGGTAGAGTTTAGTGCAAAGCAGGCCAGCCAACAGGTGTTTCTTGATTTTATGGATGTGCCTGTCAATGATTCCAGAAGGGAACGGGAAGGGGTATACGCTTCCCATGACTACATGACAGGGGGGGGGAGCATTAAGGTATTGGTATTGGATACCCGTTATTTTAGGACGCCCCTAAGCCCGGATCAAGCGACCAAAAAACGTTTTAAGCCCAATGACTCTGGTGAAGGAACCATCTTCGGGTAAGAACAATGGCAGTGGTTGCAAGGTGAGCTGGAAGCTGCCAAAGCCGATTTCAATATTATCGGAAGTATTATACAATTACTCTCCGACGCCCATAGATTTGTAGCCTGTGTCACTTTTCACCATGTGGTGGACACACTAAAAAGAATGGTGTCATCCTCT
>JBFOLQ010000236.1:0-4397 GCA_040830145.1 Flavobacteriaceae bacterium
GATAGAACGGGATTCAAAATGAAAACAGTTTCGTAATGGTTCATACTTATTTTTTAGTTTAAAGGTCGGCAAAAGTAATAATATTTGACAGCATTCACAAGAAAATGGGAATTTCTTCGTTATAGCTAAAACAGTTGCAAAAACTTAACCAAAACTTATGAATATGGTCGCCGACTTTTTCCACAATTGAACCCGTTATTGTTCACAACTTTTGTTGCCGTTCATCGTGTTTTTTGTGTAATTTGTCGATGATTTAACCCCACAAATCAAGCCTTTATGAAACTTAGAAGCATTATTGTCGATGACTCTTCTATGCAAAGAATGGCCGTCGCCAAATTAGTGAACAACCACCCGAATCTTGCCTTGGTAGCTGAGTACAGCAATGCGATCGAAGCAAAAAACGGCCTGAAGAACCACGAGGTCGATCTTATTTTCCTGGATGTTGAAATGCCCATTATCACAGGGTTTGACCTACTGGAGTCCTTGGAAAATAGGCCCCAGGTAATCCTAATCACCGGAAAACCTGATTATGCCCTTAAGGCCTTCGACTATGACGTGACCGATTACCTTCACAAACCTATTACCATGGCCCGTTTTGACGCGTCGGTAAAACGTGCCGTGGCCAAATTTGAGCAAATGCACCGCTCAACCGAGGATGAGGAGCATATCTTCGTCAAGAGCAACCTAAAGAAAAGGAAGGTCATCCTAAATGATATCAAATGGATCGAGGCCCTTGGTGATTATATCAAGTTGGTGACCGATGAGGCCAATATTGTGATTCTATCCACTATGAAGTCCTTTGAGCAAAAATTGCCAGCGGAAAAGTTTTTGAGGATTCATAAATCCTATATAGTCAATTTGGAAAAAATTGAAAAATTCAACAGTAAGAATGTTGAGGTTGCCGGGCGTTCCATTCCCCTGAGCCGCAACAAGAAAACCGAATTGGCCGAAGCATTGAGCAGCATCTAAACCTTTACTTAAATGTGGTCTACGTTATAAATTACACGTACACTTCTATAATACGAAATGGCATTAAATGATTTTTCAATTCGTTTGATGCCATTTTTTATGGGTCCCAACGCCTTTTGGGATTCCATCTTTAAAATGATGTTCTTCAGATATTGGTTTCTGATACGTGCCACTGGAGGGAATTCTGGCCCCAACACTTGTCCCTCAAAACTATTCCTCAACGATTTGGCGAACCATTCTGCGGCTTCATTTAAGGTATTGTAGTCCCTGTGTTTAAACGTTAGCCTGATAATGCGATTGGTGGGGGGATATTTAAACTGTTCCCGTTCATACAATTGCTCCGTGAACATGCCCAAATAGTCATTCGTTGAGACCTGTTTCAATATTTGATGGTATGGATTGTAACTTTGAATGATGACCTTCCCCCTCTTTAGGGTTCTGCCGGCCCGGCCCGCCACCTGCGCCAACAATTGAAAACTCCGTTCATGCGCACGGTAATCAGGAAAATTTAATAAGGAATCGGCATTCATGATACCCACAAGTCCCACATTTCCAAAATCAAGGCCCTTGGTCAACATTTGGGTCCCTACAAGAATATCGAGCTCCATTTGTTCAAAGGCCGTGATGATTCTTTCATAACCATGTTTTCCACGGGTGGTATCCAAATCCATCCGCCCGACCTTGGCATCAGGAAACAGTTTCCCCACTTCCTGCTCAATCTGCTCCGTACCAAAACCCTTAGTATCCAGTGTTGGGCTTCCGCAGGCAAGGCACGCTTCCTGCAATGCCATATGATATCCACACTAATGACAGCGCAATTGATTTCGGTATCTGTGATAGGTTAGGCTTACATCGCAATTGGGACATTGGGGTGCGTGGCCACAAGTGGTACATTCCACAATGGGGGCAAATCCCCTTCTGTTTTGAAAGAGAATCACTTGCCTCCCCTCCCCTATGGCCTCCATTATCCCATCCATCAACCGGTCTGAAAAATGACCGTTCATCAAGCGCTTTCTACTCTTCTCCTTAAGATTTACCAATTCTATGTCTGGCATGAGCATATTCCCAAAACGACGGTCTATGGTAGCCAGGCCATATTTGCCCTTCTTGGCATTGTTGTAGCTTTCCACACTGGGCGTGGCGGAGCCAAGTAAGACATTCGCCCCATGCATTTTCCCCAATACAATGGCCGCATCACGGGCATGGTAACGGGGTGCGGGGTCAAACTGTTTATAGGAAGGCTCATGCTCCTCATCCACTACGATCAATCCTAGGTTCCCATACGGCAGGAAAAGGGCCGAACGTGCCCCCATAATAATTTGGGCCTTCGATCTCTGCCTCACCACATTGTTCCACACCTCCACTCTTTCATGGATACTATATCGAGAGTGATAGACCGATATCTTTTCGCCAAAATATGTACGCAATCGCGAAATAAGTTGGGTGGTAAGGGCAATTTCCGGCAATAGGTATAAGACCTGCTTTCCCTTTTCAATGCAATCCTGGATCAATTGGGAATATACTTCGGTCTTTCCCGAAGAGGTGACCCCATGTAACAATGTTACCTTTTGGTTGTCAAAGGACTGCTGAATGTCGGCCAAAGCCATTGTCTGCACATCATTCAATGATTTTATCCCCTTTGCTTGTCCCCAATCAAATTGCACCCGGTCCGTTTGCAAATGATATTCCATCAGGATTCCCTTGTCGATCAAGGACTTGATGACCGCCTTTGAGGTACCACTCTTTATGGAAAGGGCATCCAGACGAACGGGTTTTTTGGTTTCCAGTTGCAATTGAAACAGTGCCAATACGGCCATACGCTGTTTTGGGGCCCTGGAAAGTTCTTCCAATAAGGTCTGGAGTTGGTCTTCTTTTTCATATCCCTCTCCCAACTGTACATACCGTACAAGCTTGGGTTTGTACTGTTCGTATATTTCTTCCTTTAGCTCTATGGCCCCTTTGGAAAACATTCGTTGTAACAAGGGAAGTACATTCTTTCGGTCCACAATGGCGGCCACCTCCTGTACCTTAAGGGACGATTGGTGTTGCAGGGCTTCAAAAATGAGAAATTCCTCATCGGTCAACAGTCCTTCATCCAAATCCTGCCCCTTGCTTGGCAAGATGAGTGTTTCACTTTCCAATAGAAAAGCGGAGGGCACCGCTGATCGGAACACCTCTCCCAAACTACACATATAATACTGGGCCACCCATTCCCAATGTTGCAGTTGAAAAGCATTCACCAAGGGCTCTTCATCCAGAATTTGATGTATCTCCTTGGCTGTATACGCTTCTGGCGGGCGATTATGGACATGTTTTACCAGAGCGGTATATATCTTGGACTTACCAAAGGGGACAGCTACCCTAATACCAGGCTGTAAGATGGCCGCCTCGGCTTCAGAAACTGCATACGTGAACAGTTTTTGGAGCGGAATGGTAAGAATAACGTCTATAAAGTGCGACATGCAATCGGTTAACTATCTACACGTAACCAAGTCTGTGTACGATAAATAAATGCCAAATAGCCCCGGACCTTCAATTGATCATGGTTTTCAGGATTCACCCATATCTTGCATCGAAATGTCATACCCTGTTCTGGATCAAATAAGGTGTTTCCCTTCCATTGCCCATTACCGGAATCCTTTAGTCCCTTAAAAATGTACATCCCCAAAACGGGCTTGTTCTTTCTTTCACCCTCACATTTTGAGCAAATGGCATCCTCTTTCCCCTTTTCCAATATTTTTATGAGTTTTCCATAAAGCAGCCCATTCCTTTCATACACCTCTACAACACCTTTGGGTTTCCCTGTACGATCGTCAATGGTCTTCCATTTCCCAATAATGGACTGTCCCAAAAGAATATTCCCCGAAAATAGAGTCCAAAAAAATGCCAAAACCACAATGTTTGGTGTTTTCATCTGTTCAAATTTTATTGTTTCCATCCCCATTCAAGTAATCTTCAAAATTTGTCAAGACCGGTCTCACGATATTGTTTTTTGAGCGACCGTAAGGAAGCATTAAGTTCAAACCCTAACAATAATATATTGGAATTGAGCCAAATGAACACCATTAAAATGAGTAATGCCCCCAGCGTCCCATACAATTCATTATATCTGGCAAATTTTTCCACATAGATACCGAAAAGATAAGAAGTCAGTAAGAACAACAAACTGGTCATAAGGGCCCCGATGGAGAAAAAACGGGTATGCCGACCATCAGCCGTCCCAAAATAATAAAGAATGGCCGTTATTAAGTAAGACATTATGAAAAAGAACAATAGGCTCCTGGCCCTAGCCGTCACAAAATCATTGTCAGTAACATTGGTTTCCAGGTTCGTCTTTGCAACCCAATCACTCAGATAGTTGATGACAAATTCAAAATACGCATAGGCCAATGCCCCCACGATCAGTAAAATTGCCAAAATAAGGCCCA
>JBFOLQ010000237.1:0-2707 GCA_040830145.1 Flavobacteriaceae bacterium
AGAGTGCGGGAGGCCCTATTGGTTTTTGCGGTAACGGATTTATACAGATTTCCTGAACTACTATGGGCGTAATATGGTAGCAAATGAACCTCAACATCCGTATCATAATACACCAATAGTACTCCGCTTTCCATGGTTTCTGAATCAATGCCATCAGCCAATGGTAGTGCCTTATACCTTGGATTGTTTACACTATATGAACTTTCCACAGGCTCAAACCATTCTGAGGCTGTTACATTGGCATTTCCATCAGCCCCGTCAGTCCCATCAGCTCCGTTGGTTCCATCTTCTCCGGCGGGTCCTTGGATTCCCTGTTCTCCTTGGGGGCCTTGTGGGCCAACGGCCCCATCCTCACCATCTTCTGGGGAACATGAGAATACTAACGCCATAATCAATGACATGGAAAAAAATGTAAATGTTGAAAAGCTACGTTTCATATGATTTTAATTTAAGATTACTATTTGTTTTGTGCCTTTAATGATTGGGAGGGAGAAAGGTTAACACGGGGCTATAAGGCATTAAAAAACCGGGATGTAGGTCCCGGTTTGAAAGTACAGCGTGGTCTGGAATCAATAGTCCAATCCAAAATAATCCATTACGGCGTAATAGTCATTTATATCCACACCTGCACTTTTCATATTGGCCAAAATTTGTTCCCTGCCACTTTTACCGCTTTTTCCACTGGTGCTTGTACTCTCGGCAATGACTACTTTCAACCTGTCCAAGGAGCCTGTGGGAACACTTTTTAGGGAAGAAGTACCTACATTATAAAAGAAAAACCAAAACTGTTGGGTCTGTAGGTCCACGGATACATCCGCCAAATTTCCGGTGGCTACCACAAAGGCCCCAGAGGGAATGGGGCTGTATACACTGCCCCCTGAACGTTTAAGGTATCCGATAATAAGGTCATTTTCAATGACATCTGATGTCATATCCGGGATAGTATTGGAGAATGATGCCCCCGCTCTATCCGATAAATCGAACAAATAGGTTGATACATTGGCATTTCCATTGGCCCCGTCAGCTCCGTCGGCTCCGTCGGCCCCGTTTGTTCCATTGGTCCCATCAGCCCCGTCAGCTCCAGCGGGCCCTTGGATTCCTTGTTCTCCCTGGGGCCCTTGCGGCCCAACGGCTCCGTCTTCCCCATCTTCTGGGGAACAAGAAAACATCAATGCCATAAGCAGTGTAATGGAGAAGAATGTAAGGGTTGAAAATTTACGTTTCATATGATTAAAATTTAAGATTACTACTGTTTTATGCTTTTAATGGTTGGGTAGGAAAAAGGTTAACAGGGTTGTTTGCAAATGATTGATGTATTTGAAGAGCCGTCAAAAGGTTCCCTGCGCCCATATTTACTTTTAAGGATCAACACATGTTCTGGTATCTTCGGTGACCACCTGTCATACTACCTCCTTTTGCCACGGGAAGTGCACTTGGATTTTCATTAAAGATCACAGCGTAAAGGGTAGGGGCACTACCTAATTGAGCACCCATATAGTGTTGCCCTTGTTGCGTTCAAAATTTCCTCCGGCCACTATAAGATGCCTTCCGTTGTGTACAACATATGAGTTGCCTTGAACGACCATTTCCCTTTGGGTGGCCTGTTGCCATTGTTCACCATTGGAGGATTGTAAGGCCTCTGAAGCGGGCATCTCCGGACCCATTATGAACAAGGTGCCATCCAGGTCCCCCAAAATGGGATAGAAAAGGGATTTTGAAAACGTGTGGGTCTCCTCTCCCAATAGAGACCATAGTTTTGGGTCAGTACTTTGTCTCGTTGCCATAAGATTGGTGGAATGATCATACTCCACCCCTACGAGTTTGTTGTCAGATGGGGTAATGCCAAAAGCGTATTTTTGGGCGAAACCATGATTTTCGGTTTCTAGGGTCCAGTCAATGCCGTTTTCGGAACTGTAGACATGTCGCTCGTCAGAAAGGTCAGCTACATTTCCATTGCACGCGGCCACCCGCCATAACCTATCGTTATGCACCACCATATTGATATGGAAGTACGACCACACGGGAAAATCACCTTCCTCGGTCCAATTGATACCATCATCTGAGCGGTATATTTTTTTGGTCAGGTACCCGGTATCCCTTACACCACCATATACCCATAGTCCATTGTTGAATGCAATGAGTTTGTGCCTCGATATGGGAAATGGAAAGCTCCCTTCTAATTGCCAAGACTCACCATTGGTGCTTGACCATATCTCATCGGTATATTCACTTTCGGAAAATTGACCGCCAACCATCCAAAGTTTCCCGTTATGGGAAGTCACACTAGTGTGGTATCGTTCTGAAAAACCGGGATTACTGGTCAATATTCGAGGAGCGATGACCTCGGTCTTAAAAGACTGTATCACTGATTCGGCTAACTTGGCACTATCGCTCCATGCCTCTATTTTCCAATGATATGTAGTATTGACAAGGAGTGGTTCAGGCGTATATGCACTGCCTGTTGTAATATCGGTCATGTGTTCCAAGGAGGAAGCTTCCAAACCCATAAATAGGCGGTATTGGGTCACGGTTGCCTCTTCGTACGGTGTCCAGGTGAATTCAATATCTATGGGGACCAATTGTTGATTGTCCCCCGGACCACCGAGGGTTATACTACCAATTTTGGGAATGTGCCCATGGTTGTTGTCATCGTTCTTTGAACAAGAAGAGAAAACAAGAAAAATGAGCCATGTGAATCGGGTTAAAA
>JBFOLQ010000238.1:0-5398 GCA_040830145.1 Flavobacteriaceae bacterium
ATATATATCCCCTGTACCATCCACAAAACCGGCATTAAGACTATACTCCAAACGTCCTTTTTGTTGAAGGCTGAAGGGAACGGTTATCTGTTGGATTGAGGATTCCTCTTCCCCAAAGGGGCCATAAAAACGAAGCCCCACTGTGGTGCTACCATAGACCAGAGGAACCTCGAACCTATAAAGACCTGTTAAATCGGCCTTTGTAACATCCACCAAGACTTCGTTGATATACAGTTCCACCATCCAGCCGGGTTTGGTGTAATCGCTGATGGTATGCACGCCGAATGTCTTTTTGCGAAACGATGGGGCATTGGTAATGTGTAGACCCGTAACGGGACTAAATAGGGAGACTTTTGAGGGCACCCCAATTTTACCCAATGTCAGTTGACGAATGTATTTGTTTTCGTTGTTTACCAGGCGCCAACTGTATAACTGGTTTCGCGGTTCTATGGGCTGGTCCACCTCATAATTGAATCTTCCCCTAAACTCCCCACCCAATAACATTCCCCCAAACCCCGTACCGATACGATTATACGTAACCCCGTCAGATCGCTGTGTGGTGAAAACATCCCAGATGGCTGTACCAAAATCAAAAAGGGACCTCTTTCGCGTAACGAGCGTATCCACCCGCATATTAAAATCCCTGCTCCCCAAGCTCCCCCATATTTTAGCCCGTTTCGCTTCCTTAAGTACGGGCAGCTCAATTTCGGGAACCAATATGGCGGAAAGACTTCGAAAATCAAAAGTTGTCCTAAGTCCAAAAACCTGATTAAAGATGGTATCCCTTACATACATCCCATCCCCATTGATAACAAAGTCCGAATCCTCAAGCCTTATCTCCTGTGAATTATAGTAAATTGTCCGTTTGTCAACATCAAGGGTAAAGATGTCATCTTGGTTGCGAATGAATCCCTGTTGTGAATTGAACTTATCGATGGTGGTCGTATGGATGCGTAGAAACCCAAATAATTCCGTTACTGAGAAATAGAGATTGTCCCCGCAGATCATCGAGGCCAACTCAGTGGTTCCCATGGGTTCAAAATGCAGTGAAATGGGAACTTCATCACATTCCATATGCTGCATGCCCCAACCATTTATTGCGGATATAAACAAGAGCCATTGAAAGACCCTTGCCAACATAAAACTTTGAAACGCCCCCCTTCCCAAAACCAAAAAGTTTAGTTAGCCACCATCCCAATGGGAGGCTTTTATCGCCCTCACTGTTACATTTCCCCGATAGATTTCCGAAGCCGTACCGGAACGAGGTGCCACAATCAAGGTACCACCTACTTGGATTTTGGCCGGTTCAGCTTGGCTTATGTGCACGTATTTAACCCTCGTGGTATTGACTATTTCGTAGGTATCGTTGTTATGGGATCCCGTAAGGATATCATGGATTATTTCCACCCGTACCTTTATGGGCTCTATATGCTCGGTCCAAATGGTGAAGATGGCAGTTTGGGGAAATCTATCCAAGTGCTGTATGTTGCCATTGACGGACCATGAGCCATCCCCAAGTACTGAAATGGCCCCGTGGGTATTGTCCGTTACAAAGAACTTACCAAAACCGAGGTCCTGTTCCGCTGTTACATATATGTCCTGAGCATTGGCAAGATGCACTATCAATCCCAAAACCAATCCCAAGAAATATCTCATCCCCTTCGTTCATTATAAATCAAGTACAGCACTGGCATATACCACTTTGTTCCCGGCCGCCTCATAGGTGACCTTTAACTGTCCCTTTCCCAAATTGGCCCTGCCCGGTTCATCAAGCGGAAAGGTCACATGCCGTGAGTGTAGAGGTGTATACACTGCCAATCCCTTTTGGACATGGATGACCGAAACCTTTCCAGAGGGAGCAATATGCTCCAGCACCACATTGCCATATGAGGATATATTGCCAAAGCGTTCAATATCCATGGAAAGTACAGGGGGCTGTCCCTGTGCCCGCTCCATTTTTACATTCTTGATGTCAACCTTGATATTGGGCCTGCCCGTCCTAATAATTGTGGGAATACTAATGCCGAACACATAGTTGAGCTTCACGGATATATGATCCCCAGTGTTTTTTTCCGACGCTTCCCCCATGTCTGCTTTGGGTACGGAGGTATTTCTGAAATAGAGATGGGACCTATATTCCCCTTCTGAAAGCGTACGGGCATTGAGCAATTGTACCTTGACTACTTGGGATTCCCCGGGATTCAATGTAACACTACGCGGATATACCCTAAAATAAGGGGTGGCCATCCAAGTTTCCCCATGGTCTCCATCAATGGGGACCAATTCTCCCGCAGGGGTCATCTTAAGCTCTATAAAGGAAATTTTATAAGAGGATACCCCAGTGCCATTATTGACAATATTTATATTTCTGACCCTGTCCTTACCTCCCTGGAACACCAGTCTTTTTGGAAAAACCATGAGATTGTCCTGGGCATGGGCCCCGAACAATAACAATAGAAAGATACTATAGCAAACACCGAATTTGGCCTTTGTGGAATACACGGATTACAAATTATTTGTTAGGTTGGAATAAAAAGGGTGCCACCTGGAAGTGGCACCCTTTTATGACTAATTGTAATTTACCGTAACGGTAATGTCAGTTGTACTGGTGTAGGTACCTGATGCTTGTCCGGCTGCCAAATTAAGGGTAGCACCAACGTTCAAGGTCTCGGAACCTCCGGTTAAGGTGCCCGTTGACGAAGGACTACTGGTAAAAGTATCAATGGTCATATTGTTTGATCCACCATCGTTAAGCGTGATGGCACTACCGGGCAATGATATTGAATAGGTATACCCACTTTCACCCGTTACATTGAACGAAGCGGCACTTACCGTTCCCGTAGTACTTGGCAATGTAGCCCCTCCTGTAACGGTACGGCCGCTGTTAGGCGCCAAAACCACTGTACCGGCAGTTGTAGAGTTTACGGCCACATTCCCAAAACTCATATCGGTTGTCTTGGAAATGGCGATTGGTGTCACAACAGTAGCGGTGGCACTGGCCGTTGCTGATTCCTGTGCATTTGATCCCATAAATGGAATTACCATTAAGACCGCAGCATAAAGAATAGTTTTTTTCATGGTATTTTAATTTAAGATTTGTTATTCTAGATAACGTTCGTCAGGGATAAATATTTTTATTTTATTAGTATTTTTCCTACAAATTTGAATATTATTTGATAATACCTTTATTTCCAGATATTTTGTTCGACCTCTAAAAAATACCCAATTACAAAAGGAGCCATTTTTTAAAGGCTATCTTTATGATTGTATACGCAAAGTTGAAATCCCATACCCTCATCACATATGAAATTTGTTATCGCCCCTGACAAGTTCAAAGGGTCTCTGGACGGGCCTGAATTTTGTACCATCGCATGTGATGTGCTCAGGGATTCATTTCCCCACGCTGAAATCGTGGAACTTCCCTTGGCCGATGGAGGGGATGGTACCATTGAGGTGGTTCGGCGTTATATAAAAGGCAAAACGGTTACGACAACGGTCAATGACCCCCTTTTCAGACCCATTGAATGTGACTATCTATTTTCACTTGATACGCAAACGGCCTTTATTGAGATGGCCGTGGCCTCTGGTCACCGATTGCTGAAGCCCTATGAACTGGACTGCATGGAAACCACAACCCTTGGAACTGGTGAGCTCATAAAGGATGCCATTGATAGGGGGGCATCCCATATTTTCTTGGGAATAGGTGGTAGCGCCACCAATGATGGAGGTATGGGCATGGCCCAGGCTTTGGGATATTCCTTTCTTGATACAAATGGGAACCCTCTCGCGCCCATAGGGAAAAATTTAGAAAAAGTGACCAAAATCGTCGCTCCAGAAAAGGACATAACGACCCATGTAACGTTTAAGATTGCCTGCGATGTGGACAACCCCTTTTACGGTGATCATGGTGCGGCCAAGGTCTATGCGCAACAAAAAGGCGCCACTTCTACCGATATAGAAGCTTTGGATAGGGGGCTGGAACATTTTGCCTTGATCGTCAAGCCCAAATGTAAGGTTGATCTGCAAAAAATTCCAGGTGCCGGGGCCGCTGGAGGTGTCGGGGGTGCCGCAGTAGCTTTTTTGGGGGCCACCTTGTTGTCTGGCATTGACTTTATTAAGGAAATCGCCCATTTTGATGCAAATCTTCAGGGAGCGGATTGGGTCCTTACCGGGGAAGGAAAATTGGATGTTCAGACGTTTTCTGGCAAGACCATTGAAGGGGTTATCCACGCTGCGCAAAAAAAACAGATTCCCGTAGCTGCATTTTGTGGTACCATTGAACTTTCCCAGCAATCCATACAAGATATGGGACTTACCCATGCAGTGGCCATTAGTGAAGGTATTCCCTCCATACAGGAAGCCATGGCCAGGACCAGGGAAAGCCTAAGATGGGCCATCAAAAGGTTCGCCCAGCAACTTCAAGAAGGAGCGCTTTAATACGCTCAGGCATTCCCAATTAAATGGTCTCTTTATGGTATTCCACCAATCCTTCTATAGGGCGTTGGCGAATCACACCCAGTACCAAATCATTTCGCTCCACGACCGCCTTTAGTTCATCCTGCAAATAATGGGCTATACTGCCCACAAAATGTATGGGAACCTTGGTCGCCAGTTCAAACTGCATTATGTAATTATTGACAAACTGCTGAAAGCCCTTATCAATGACCCCTTTGCAGTAGGGATGCTCCTTATTCTCAACAATGAAACGGGCAAAGGTTGCCAAATAGGTATTGGGGTTTGGTTTTTTGTATAGGTTTTCCTTGATCACATCGGGATCAAGGTTATATTCCTTGGCGAATTTAACTCCCAAATCCTGGGGCATCTTATGAAAATAATAATCCCTGACCAGTTTCCTTCCAAAAAAATTGCCGCTTCCATCATCCATAGGGATATACCCCAACGAGGTCACCTTTTGAAAGAGTTGGTGGCCATCGTAATAACTGCAGTTGGAGCCTGTTCCCAAAATACATACAATCCCTTGATGCCCTACCTTGGTAGTGGAATAAATGGCTGCATAGGTATCTTCCTTTACCATGGCCTTGGCATTCGGGAAAAACTCTTGAAAAATCTCCGTAAGAAACTTTTTCATGCGATCCGTACCGCAACCGGCCCCATAAAAATACAATTGGGAAACCTCCTCCTTATTTTTGGAAAGCTCAAAATTATTGGCCAAACGGTCCTCTATGACCCTACGGGTCAATACCTCGGGGCTCAGTCCCAAGGTCTGGGTAAGGAAGAGTTGCTTTCCCTTTTCGTCCAGCGCAATCCAATCGGCCTTGGTAGCCCCACTGTCAACAATCAATATCATAATTCAAAATGTAGAATTGGGAACCTACTATATAGAATTTTAAATTCTTGGTTCCCAACACCATTAAATATGGGTTTTCTAAAATTGGAA
>JBFOLQ010000239.1:0-6681 GCA_040830145.1 Flavobacteriaceae bacterium
AAAAGGCACACATTGCAAACAACCATTGGTTCAAGGGAGGATAGTTACTATAATGTTTGGCACTTAGACTGCCCATTCCCTGGTGCAGCCCTTCAGCATGTTGCACACCAAACCCTGGGGTGGAAATCCACTCATTGGGCACTTGGAGATAAGGGTTAATCCCCTCCAAAATCAATTCTCCATCCCAAATAAACCGGAAGTAATCCTGTGAGAGGTTGGGAACTGCCCATAAAAAAACCAAGCGAAGAACAATACCCGTAATAAGTAGAAACTTAAAGTTCCATTTCTCAAACTGTATCAACTTGGCACAAAAGAAGAACAGTGCCCCATACAGGCATAAAAGCTTTATAAAATCCGTCCGTTCCAAATGGTAGGCAAAGACCATGTACAGCAAAGCACTTGCCATACCGATAAGAATGGGGATTCTATGGAGTCTTACATATGTGATGAAACGGGAGAAAGACATCTATCAGGACACTAATATGGACCTGAAAAATAATGATTTTTGTCTTTTCAAAAAGACAATCCTATGCTCTTGCCGTCAACGATTTGAAAAAGACGAAGCCAAATCCCGCAAACAGCATAAAATGAAAGGGAAAGAGCCCAAAATCATTTAAGGGAACCGCGCTGTACATACCAAATAGAAAATAAATCATCAAACCAAATTCCAGAATGACATTGGGTGATATCTTCTTGGCCAAATATTTATTTCCCTTCCAACTGTCTGTGAGTGTATTGAGATTGAACTTGGGCGTACGCACAAACTCACTACGCTTACCCATATGGCCTTCCAAGACGGCGATGGTATTGTGCAACGAAAAACCAAGGGCCACTGAGAAAAAGGTAAAGAACAGCTTTATATAATCCACAAAGTTGTCAAAGCCACTTCCTTGTATGCCTTTATAGGTAAACCAGTAACATACGAACAATATGATGGTGCTGATCACAAAAAAGCTCAATACGTTGAACACCCAGTCAAATTGAGGGTACATGGCCTTAATGTACATGGCCGGGACACTCAATAGGGACACTAGGAACACACAGAGGAACATGGAACTGTTGAGCAAGTGCATCACGCCATGAAACTTAGTCTTTAAGGGAATGTTCTTGGCTGTAATGACACTCCAAACGGTTTTTCTGAAATTTTCAGCCCCGCCCTTGTTCCAACGGAACTGCTGCGAACGTGCGGCACTAATGACCACAGGGAGCTCAGCAGGCGTCTCCACATCCTCCAAATATTTGAATTTCCAATTTCTTAACTGTGCACGATAGCTCAGATCCAAGTCCTCGGTCAAGGTATCCCCTTCCCAATTACCGGCATCCAAAATACACTCCTTGCGCCAAATACCGGCCGTACCATTAAAGTTGATGAAATGCCCCTTGGAGTTACGCCCCACCTGTTCCAAGGTAAAGTGGGCATCCAAAGCAAACGCCTGTATTTTGGTGAGAATGGAATATTCCCTGTTTATATGCCCCCAGCGGGTCTGTACCACTCCAATCTCTGGATCTTTGAAATAAGGTACGGTTCTTTTAAGCCAATCACCGGACGGTAAAAAATCAGCATCAAAGATGGCAATGAACTCCCCTTTGGCTATCCGCAAACCTTCCTTTAGGGCCCCGGCCTTAAAGCCCTCCCGAGTGGAACGGTGGATATGTTGAATATCAAGTCCCGTCTTCCGCAAAACCTCAATTCTCGTTGCCGTCTCACCCACAGAATCGTCCGTAGAATCATCGAGCACCTGAATTTCAAGCTTACTTTTTGGATATTCAATCTTGGCTATATTATCGAGCAAACGCTCAACAACGTACTTTTCATTATAAATTGGAAGTTGGATGGTCACGGATGGGATTTCCTTGGGATCCATCAAATTGAACTTGGGGGCTTCCCTATTCTCCTTCTTATAGCCCAGATAATTGACCAACAGGTTCAACTGTGCAAGGCTGTAGAAAAAAATCAACAAGAGTGCCAAACTATAGATGGCCAATATGATGTATACGATTGCCATTTCCATCACTTAAAACTATACTTAATTATCCACCCCAAGATTTTTATGCCTGCAAAGATAGTACCTTTTACGGTTCCTGACACTTTTGAGACCCCTATTCTTTTTTTATAACGTACGGGGACCTCCATATACCTAAGGCCTTTTTTATGGGCCTTTAACTGCATTTCCACAGTCCATCCATAGGTGGTATCCTCCATTTGCAGGTGTAACAACTTGGCATATCGTATGGCTCTAAACGGTCCTAAGTCGGTAAATGTTGCCCTGAACAATAATTTCATCAATGTAGTGGCCAGCCAATTGCCAAAAACTTGTTGGGGTGTCATACTTCCCATTTCCCTCAGTTTCTTCTCCCTAGCCCCAATGACCATATCGTATCCATCATCCACAATGGGGGTCACCAATTTGTTGAGCTCCTCGGGATAATCGGAATAATCCCCATCAAGAAATACGATGATATCCGGTGATTCGGATTGTTCCCCCACATAGGCGAGTCCTTTTAAACAGGCATGTCCGTATCCCATTTTGGTCTCGTTCAACACTGTGGCCCCCGCCTTCAGGGCATTTTCGGAAGTGGTATCCGTGGAATTGTTGTTCACTACAATGACTTCATCCACATTCTTGGGAATATCCCCAATGACCTTTGCTATGGAATCCCCTTCATTATATGCAGGAATAATGACCTTAATCTTTGCCATTAACGTAAGTCTGAAAGGTTATTTTCCCTTTTGAAGCTTTCAAGACTTACCCATTCATCAACTTTAGTCCCATTTTCATACTTCTCGGCTGATACCAGTTTTTGCGTTCGGTACTTTAGGCAGTATCCATTTTTAATACCGTTTGTCAATTGACATTTATGGTTTATATGCCCCTTCAGGTCATAGAACAGCCACCAATTTGCTTTTTGCCCATCCTTCATATGCCCCTCCATTTTTATGCGACCATCTTGGCGATAAAAAAACCAATAGCCTTCCCTATTTCCTTTTTTGTAAGGTCCTTGTTCCTTTAAATTTGTATTGGGGTAGTAATACTTCCAATAACCCGTCTTTAGACTGTCCTTAATCCAACCAGCCTCTTTCAGTTGGCCGTTTTTATAGTAATTCTTGTAGAACTTTTTGTTTCCTGTAACAAGTATCAAAAAAACAATTATAAAGTACGCTTTTGGCATTACTCTTTACTTTTGGAGGATAATGCCACAAGGTCCAAATTGTTCCCCAGTAAGGCATCTTCATTAGTAATACGTCCCTTAAGAGGTCCGTTCTCAAGTTTTAGCACTCCCCTGGGACATACAGCGGAACATATACCACAGCCCACACAGCTGGAACGTACAATATTGCGTCCCTTTTGGGCATAGGCCCTTACATCAATGCCCATTTCACAATATGTGCTACAATTGCCACAGGAAATACACTGTCCCCCATTTACGGTAATCCGGAACCGGGAGAACAACCGTTGCTGGAAACCTAAGATAGCGGCCATGGGACAGCCGAACCTACACCACACCCGATTTCCCAAAATGGGATAAAAACCTGTTCCCACGACCCCGGAAAAAATACTGCCGATCAAAAAGCCATAGGACTTCCGAAGCGTTTCGGATTTTATCAAGAACAAAGTACCCCCATCCCCAAAGACATGTAGCAGCAATAGCCCCGTGACCACCACAAAAAATCCGATGGCCCCATATTTGGCATCCTTTTGTAATTGCGCCCGTTTAAAAAGCATGGCCCATAGAAAAACCAAGGTAAGAACCACAGCCACCCCAATCAAGAAAACATTCTTGGTCAACCAATACTTACTGGTGTCATTGCCCAGATAGGAGTATATCACGGCTACGGTCATTAAGGTCACGAAGACTACCACAACATGGACCATCCAACGTTCTATCCGCCATGCGCGCTCTGATTTGTCACTCAGTTGCCGAAATGGGTCCCCTGCCGTCTCGGCCAAGCCGCCACAACCACATACCCAAGAACAGTACCATCGTTTTCCATAGAAATAGGTAAGTATAGGGCTGATTACAAAAATGGAAAGTATCCCAAATAACAGAAATGCCAAACCCAGTCCCCCAGATGCGATGAAACCTTTTATACGATACGCCTCAAAATTGTAATAATTAAGGGGCCACATATTTTTAAGGTCATAATACGGAATGTCCCCATTCAAACGGGCCATGATCTCAGGTAATAGAAAGGCAAAGGCCAACTGAAAAAACATAACACTGATGGTTCTCAGAACCTGATACCGATTATGGCGATACTTCCAGATAAACTTACCACCAAAGGCAAGGATGGCTACCGTATACAATGTCCCATACACAAACCATTGACTGGCCGGGTTACCACTCAACACACGGCTCAACGGATCAAACAAAGCAATAAGGCCTGTATTGTCACCATCTCCCACCAGTCCCAAATACTGTGGAAAAAAGTAGAGTATTACATAAAAGAAGGTAAGCAAAAGGCCCAGACCCCATCCCCAAAGGCCCCTACTTGATATGGATTTAAACCAAACCCCATCATTTTTGATTCCTGGCAGTTTCTTGCCGTAACTGCTCCGTGAGAAGAAGAAAACCGCTCCAAATACTGTCACTAGTGATAGTGTGAGCCATAGTCCCCTATTCCCAAAACCTATCCCAAAAAGTGACAAAGACAGGATTCCCAGAGCCATAATACCCATAAATATACTTAGCCGTTGTCCAAGGTTTAAGGATTGTGGCGGTCCAAAACGGGCAATAGGCTTGTCAAATGTTTGGTCCATTGTCTTATCTTAAAATGTTACTATCGATTTTTCAAATGACGACCTGATTTCATTTTCATGGTGTTTATAAAACTCAGGATCAAAATTGGCTTGGTCCAAATGCTGTACGACGAAATCAACATCCCTTTTTTCGGTTAGCCAGCGATCGAATACTTCGTGACGCAAACGGATACCAAAGGTGTTGATTCCCAAAAAAAGTCCAGATTCCTTATGATAGGCGATTGTCATACATAATTTTTCCTTAGGGTGTCTCCAGTGGAAGTGTCCCTCAAAATCAGGTCTTCCCTTTTTACCATGTACCCAACCATACGTTTGGTATTCAATATCAAAAAACTTGGCTGAATTAAACCAGTGACCTGGACGATATTCCATGGGGTTACCACAAATGGTCCGGGCCACGGTCTCACCCATCATTCGTCCCGTGTACCAAACAGCTTCCACAGGCCGTCGGTTTCCTATGGGTTCCCGTTGTTCGGCACAGTCGCCAATGGCATATACATTGGGCACATTGGTTTCCAAAAACCGGTTCACCAAAACACCTTTACGGGTCTCTATTGCAGCGCCCGTTAAAAAATCAATGTTGGGGGTCACCCCTGCCGTTAATCCTACTATATTGCAAGGTATCTCTTCCCCTGTTTCGTCAATAATGACCGATCTTACCCTTCCATTTTCATCCGACACCACTTCCCTAAGGTTGGTTCCCAATCGCAAATCAATGTGATGTTCACGAATATGTTCATTGATCATGGCCGATTCCCCATCGGGCAATACCCCATTCCAAAAACTACTTTCCCGTACTAAAAAAGTAACTGGAATATCACGGGTTCGTAACATTTCCGCCAATTCAATTCCTATGAGTCCCCCTCCTACAATGACGGCCCTTTGGCATACCTCTCTATTAGGGGCGTTTTGTTCAAGCTGTTCCAAATCTTGTTTGGAATACAATCCCTGTACACCTTTCAAGTCCTGGCCTGGCCATCCAAATTTGTTTGGCTTAGATCCCGTGGCAATTACAAGGGTATCATAGCCCAAGGTATTCCCGTTATCAAAGACAAGCATCTTCGTTTCCACATCCACTTTTGTGACCCACCCCTTAACCAAGTCTATACGGTTCTTTTTCCAAAAATGGTCTTCATAAGGTTGGGTATGTTCAAAGCGCATATGCCCCATATATATATACATCAGGGCTGTACGGGAGAAAAAGTAATCCGTCTCTCCGGATACTATTGTGATTTTTTTGTGAGAAAGTTTCCTGATATTGCGTGCCGCGGTGACACCGGCAATACCATTTCCCAAGATGACGATATGTTCCATTTTGGTATGTGGCATTTCCTAAAGTATGTCGAACCGAAAGATACAAACTTAACACCTAGGGTAAAATTTTTATTCTTGTATGGATTTCAAAAGCATTACGACCTACTATTCTAAAAACAAAATCTTTTTATGATGAAGAACTTGATCCTTTTGGCTACCCTTATGGCGCCTGCACTGTTCCAAGCACAGACCACCGAACCTTTTTTTGAGAGGGCCGATCGCTTTTTCAATACGTATGTAATGGATGGCAGAGTAGATTATAAGGCCTTGAAACAAGATCCCACAATGCTTGATGAATTAGTGGATATAATGGCCCATATCAATATTTCACGTGATGATGAAACCAACTTTCAAGCATTCTGGATAAATGCTTACAATATATTTACCATAAAGGGCATTGTAAACACTTACCCCGTGAAATCACCCATGGACATTCCTGGTTTTTTTGACAAACAGCAATGGAAGGCAGGAAGTATGGAGATTACCCTGAATGATATTGAAAACAAAATACTGAGGGGTTATTTCCCCAATGAAGCCCGTTTCCATTTTGTCCTGGTCTGTGCGGGCCTCGGATGTCCCCCCATTATTTCCAACGCCTATTTCCCCC
>JBFOLQ010000240.1:0-4851 GCA_040830145.1 Flavobacteriaceae bacterium
ACTTCGCATCCCCGATTGGCAAATTAGATATACCGGTCTATGGGCATCAATCTGCCTGATCTGTGCATCCAAGGTATCCAAGGGTAGGTTCAAGGCATTCGGGAGATGGAATTCGACAAACTCCACCGGGGTACGTACGTCCACCAGTTGAGGTTGTCCCTTTCCTGCCAGTAATCCCTTGAGTTCGTCCACAGTGATACTGGGAACCGATTCACAGGGATGGCCCCAACCATAGGAATCCTGTAAAGCTATGATTCCGAAATTATCAGGTTGGGCCGGGAATTTTATTTTTTGGCTCTGTTGGGACCGTCCGTCATATAACAATAAACTCCCGCTAAGTGGTTCACCCGTTCCGGTGAGCACCTTCACGGCTTCCAAAGCCTGTAGGCTCCCAATAATTCCGGGTAAAATACCCAGTACCCCATGGGTATTGCAGTCTGGTACCTCTCCAGGGGATGGCATCTTGGGGAACAAACAACGATAGGTAGGTCCCTTTTGATAATTGAATACACTCACTTGTCCCTCAAAACCATGCAACGCTCCAGATACAAATGGTTTGTCCAATATGACACAAGCGTCATTCACCAAATATCGGGTGGGGAAATTATCGGAGGCATCCACGACCAAGTCGTACCTGTCCACCATACCCAAGGCATTGTCAACATCCAAAAAAGTGGAATATGTTTGGATATCCGTATCTGAATTTTGTTCGCTGAGCCGTTCCGCCAACACCTCAACCTTTAATCGCCCTGTATCATTCTCATGGAACAATACTTGCCGATGTAGATTGGTAACAGATACGGTATCCCCATCCACGATGCCCAAGGTCCCCACGCCCATGGCATTTAGGTATTGCGCTACGGGAATGCCCAATCCACCAGCTCCAATGACCAAGACCTTGGATTCAGCCAATTTCCGCTGTCCCTCAAGGCCAAATTCCTTTAGTTGGATCTGTCTGCGATAGCGTTCCTGCATCATCCTTTTATTTTGGATACGATGGTGTCATAGTCTTCCTTGGAGTTGGCATTGACCAATACACTTTCATCTTCGGGAAAGACCAAGTGCGCGTGGTTACGGATCAAGAACTTTCGGGCGCAGGTACCATTGGCGTCATTGGCAAGATATTCCATGGCCGTGTCCAGTCCATGGGGTTCCCATATGGCACACACAGGTTCTGGCAAGGGATTGTCGTTTTTTAAGGCCAAGGTAGTCCCCACAGCTTCCTTGTTTCTATGGGCAATCAATTCTTGTAAGGCCGCTTCATGAATCAAAGGGAGATCACAGGCCAAGACCAGCCATGCCACCTCAGGATATCGCATATGGGCAGAAAGTATGCCATTGAAAGGCCCTCTATACACATCTTGATCCAAAATGACCCCATAAGCTGACGGCAAACCTTCGGTTTGGTCACTCCGTAGGCTTATAAAGGTACGTTCACAAACCTTGTCCAATAATTGGTACAAATACTCCCGTTGGGGAAGGCCATAATAGGAAATCAGCCCCTTATCTTCCCCCATCCGGGTACTTTTCCCTCCAGAGAGTACCAATCCGTATAGTCCTTTTGGTTTCATTGCAATGCTTATTTGTTGCTCGTTGTTTGGTGTTTTGTTGATTCGGTTATCTGTTGATTTGTGGTTTGTTCGTTAAAGTCCGAAAGTGAAAAATGCAAAATACTAGTTGTTATGTCTTAGAATTAGTGGGCATGATAGCAAATTCAAACTCAAGCATCCTTAATTCCTAATTCTACATTCTTAATTCTACATTCCTAATTCTACATTCTTAATTCGTAATTATCACCTTGTCTCATTTTCCATTTTCCATTTTCCATTCCACCATCCTATCGACCAAAATCACTCTTCCCCCCTGTTTTTTCTTGAAGTCTAATGTCAGCTATCACAATCCCATGACTCAAGGCCTTGCACATATCATAAATGGTGAGGGCCGCTACCGATACTCCGGTTAGGGCTTCCATCTCCACCCCAGTACGATCATTGCATTTTACGGTACAAACAATCTGTAAGGTGGGATTCTTGGGAACAATGTCAATATGCACATTTGAAAGGTTCAATTGATGGCAAAGTGGTATCAAGTCCGCCGTTCTTTTCACCGCTTGTATCCCCGCTATGACTGCCGTCTGCACAATACTCCCTTTTTTACTGAGAAAATCCCTTGCTGCCAAGACTTCAAAAACGTCTTGGGGAAATACCACCTGTCCCACGGCACGGGCCATTCTGGCAGTGACCAATTTTGCGGATACATCTACCATGGAAGCACTACCAGCTTCATCTACATGTGAAAGTTCCTTTGCCATATAACCAAATATGAAAGTTAGTGTGCAAAACTTTAAGGGTTGGAGGACACCCACACCTGTTTGTTCTTAAAAATCTCCTTTTTCCAAATCGGTACGTTCTTTTTGAGGGTATCTATTAAATAACGACAGGCTTCAAAGGCTTCTGGCCTATGGGCTGCCGAGGCCCCTACGACCACTACGGGCTCCCCTACTTTCTTGTTGCCAAGGGCATGATGTAACAATACGGAGTTCAAGGACCATTTGGCAGCGGCTTCCTCCGCTATTTTTCGCATTTCGGACAGTGCCATTTTTTGATAGGATTCAAACTCCAATGCCACTACTTCCTCACTATTGGTGAACTCCCTGACCGTTCCCACAAAAACGCAGACACCACCACTCTTGGGATGGGACACTGCTTGATAGGCACGCCCAACATCTATATCATCGACCAATTCCACTATGGATTCCATACACTTGTCCTATTTTAGGGTTCATCGCCCCCTTCGTTTCAAGGGGCATATCTATAGTGTCCTATTATCGTATACGAAAAAAGACAATCTGCCAATACTTGACCACCACCTATATTGTGCACCACCAAATTTCGTTGGCCATCCGCCGATCTTTTGGCGACTACAATCCCAATATGGGTGAGTCCCCCTCCCAAGCTCCAAGATACAACATCTCCGGGAAGGTAGTCATCTGGGTGTTGGGTTAGCTGTTTTTCAGCTCCCATCCGCTTGAAAAAAACCATTAGGTTGGGTACCCTTCTATGATCAATATTTGTATCCGTTGTCTTAAGTCCCCATATTTTGGGATATTCCGCAAAATGGGCTTTCATATCTTCATGGACCAATCGTTGCAGATCTATCCCCACTTTTCTATAGGCCCGTATCACCACATCTGTACAAACCCCTTTATCAGCCGGGACATCCCCATTGGGATATTCAATTGAAAAGTAGCTGGGATCATACACCACTTTTTGGTCGATCAGTTCCATAGCGGCAATGGACAAACGATTTTGGGGAATCGTTTGTTGGGAAAAGAAAGGGCAGTGGAGTACCACAAGAAGAATGAATACTGCATGCCTGAGGGGTATCCCCACCCTAAACAACATGAACTTTTTATCAGTTACGATCATATTCCTTTTTTAGGATGGCATATCTATGTTCATCACATATGGTACCATTCTTTACCACCGCATTCCTAAAAACCCCCTCTTTTTTAAACCCGTTCTTTTCCAATATCCTCATCGATGCCGTATTGAATTCAAATATCCCTGTATGGATCCGTTCCAAACCCAATTTTTGGAATCCGTATTCAGTGACCATCCCTACCGCCTTGGTGCCAATTCCCTTTCCCCAAAAAGGTTCTCCAATCCAATATCCAATTTCTGCAGATGTGTGGTACACATCTTTCTGTGCTACCAATCCTATGACACCACAAAGGCTATCATCAATACCAATCCCAAATGTCATGGGAGGATGTTCCGCTGCTGTCATATCAATAAAAGCTTCCGCATCACTTTCTGTATACGGATAGGGTATGTAGTCCCGTAAATTGTCCCAAATCTTTTTATTATTGGCCAATTCAGCCAGTCTTGGGGCATCTCCCTTGGAAAGTTGTTTTAGCCTGACATTCAAACCGATCTACTTTATGAATTTATTTTGAGTTGTATATCCTAAACAATCACATTCACTTTGGGCTATATGCCACCACTGTATGGTTTACGCTCTCTCGCCCATCTTGCTTTCCCAAACAACAGGTGGATCTACTATGGCAAGTCTATTTTCTCTAATCTATTTTCTCAAGTCTATGTTCTTCTCTCTAGGTTCTTGGTTCTATTCATCCCTTCCTAAGGGTGTTTTCATTTTCAACTCCATTATGGGCAAAAACCTGCCTTCAATTGAACTCTTCAATTTACCAATGGCTTTAAACCCCATACGTTCATAGAACTTTTCTGCATTGGGATCCGCATCCAGTACCACTTTTTCATACCCCTTCTTTTCAATTCGCCGCAGAAAGTCGGTCATCAATATTTTTCCACAGCCATGTCCAATAAACTCCGGGGCCACAAAAAGAAAATTTAACTTCACATTCTTGGAGTTTTCGGGATTATAGGCATAAAACCCCATGAGCATTCCCTTCTTTGTACCCTTATAGACATGGTTTTCTTCAACGTACTTTGGTGTAATTGTCAGCTCTTCCCGCCATTCCTCAATTTGTTTCTCCCCGTAGTTCCAATAGTCCTTCGACCGAATGGTCAATTCGGTTAATTCAGTAGCATCCACCTTATGGGCCCTTTCAATTTTCATAGCCTACCGTAAAGAATGTTCCTTACCCCCCACTTACCGGAGGAATAATAGCTACTTCATCGGTATCGTTCAAATCCATATCCCCTTGGGCATATTCACTATTGACCGCGACGGCCAACGAGGATAATTTACCCAGCTCGGGATAGGTTTCCACCAACCATTGTTTAAGTCCCTCCGTGGTCATGGGTTTTTGGTCAAGGGCGACCATATCCAGATGGGAGGCTCCCACGATATCCCTTGCAATACCAA
>JBFOLQ010000241.1:0-7672 GCA_040830145.1 Flavobacteriaceae bacterium
ACCATATTGTTCAATCTCCTTTCTGAGTAGACCCGCAACCAATACCTGGCGAATGAGGGCCATCCAATAGTGCTTATCCCTATTGGCACCAATACCAAATACGTCCTTTTTTTCATTCACCTTGTGGGACGTAATCAATGCATTGTTCTGGCCGGTAAGTGCCATTACCACCTCCTTGGTCTTGAACTTTTCACTGGTGCCCTTGACCACCTTTAGTAATTTGACCACATCTTCCTGTGCCTCTTCCTTCTTCTTGGGGTTACGGACATTATCATCCATATCCGCCCCTGCACCATTTACCTCATCAAATTCCTCCCCAAAGTAGTGGAGCATAAATTTTCTGCGCGACATGGACGTCTCGGCATAGGCCACCACCTCTTGTAAGAGCGCATTCCCTATTTCCTGTTCGGCCACCGGTTTATTGGCCATGAACTTTTCCAGTTTTTCAATGTCCTTATACGCGTAGAACGCTAGACAATGGCCTTCCCCATCATCACGACCTGCCCTACCCGTTTCCTGGTAATAGCTCTCAATACTCTTGGGAATATCATGGTGTATTACGAAACGTACATCCGGCTTATCAATCCCCATTCCAAAGGCTATGGTGGCCACCACCACGTCCACTTCTTCCATGAGGAACATATCTTGGTACTTGGCCCGTGTCTTGGCATCAAAACCGGCATGATATGGAACGGCACTGATACCATTTACCTGTAATACTTGTGCCAGTTCCTCTACCCTTTTACGGCTAAGGCAATAGATGATACCCGATTTTCCCTGGTTCTTCTTCACAAAACGGATAATATCGGAATCCACATGTTCCGTCTTGGGGCGCACCTCATAAAAGAGATTGGGCCTATTGAAAGAAGCCTTGAAAACCTTGGCATCCCCAATCCCCAAGTTCTTGATAATGTCTTCCTGTACCTTGGGAGTGGCCGTGGCCGTAAGGGCTATAATGGGAATATTTTCACCTAAACGCTCAATTATGGAGCGCAGGTTACGGTATTCTGGTCGAAAGTCGTGCCCCCATTCCGAAATACAATGGGCCTCATCTATGGCCACAAATGAAATAGTGACCGATCTTAAAAAATCAATGTATTCCTCCTTGGTAAGGGATTCTGGGGCCACGTATAACAATTTGGTCACCCCATTTTCCATATCCTGCAATACTTCCCTGACTTGGGATTTCGTTAGGGATGAATTGAGGACATGGGCGATTCCGTTTTCAGAGGAAATGCCCCGAATGGCATCCACTTGGTTTTTCATCAAGGCAATCAAGGGCGAAACCACAATGGCCGTACCTTCCCGCATCAGGGCTGGCAATTGATAGCAGAGTGATTTTCCCCCGCCCGTAGGCATGATCACAAAACTATTTCTTCCTTGAACAATATGGGTGATGACCTCTTCTTGTAGTCCCTTAAAGGTAGAGAAGCCAAAATGTTTTTTCAGTGCAACATGTAAGTCCAACCCATGGGCTGGCGCATCAATTCTTGACATTAATTAAAGGTTTCAGCTAACGGTTTTTAATTTCAAATATTTAAGATACATAGATTTTATCGTTCTAAAAAATCAACTCCCATCATTAACCTTTTTTAACGTGGAAACGTATAATGGCAAGTTTATGTAATTTTGTTTTTTTAAAAATAATACTTCCTTCTGGAACTACCATCAAGAGTTTTGAAAGTGAGCCAAACACAATCCATCCTTTCCATCGCCAAAAAGACCATTGAGACAGAGATGGAGGCGGTTCGCCATATGGGCACACTGCTCAATGGCACATTTGCACAAGCGGTTGAATGCATCCTGGCATCTGAGGGCAGGGTAGTGATCACCGGTATTGGAAAAAGTGCCATCATAGCCCAAAAGATGGTAGCTACATTAAATTCCACGGGGACACCCGCCATTTTCATGCATGCCGCCGACGCCATTCATGGGGATCTTGGTACCATTCAGGAAAATGATGTGGTCATCTGTATTTCAAAAAGTGGGGACACCCCAGAAATAAAAATGCTCATTCCTTTGATAAAAAGGGGTACCAACAAGTTGATTGGAATGACCGGAAACCCTGGGTCCTACTTGGGGAAACAATCAGATTTTGTGCTGAACACATATGTGGAGAAAGAGGCCTGCCCCAACAATTTGGCCCCTACCACCAGTACCACGGCCCAATTGGTAATGGGTGATGCATTGGCAGTCTGTCTCTTGGAACTCAAAGGCTTTAGCAGTAAGGATTTTGCCAAGTACCATCCAGGGGGATCATTGGGCAAGCGTCTATATCTACGGGTGTCCGATATTGCGGACAACAACCTCAAGCCCCAAGTGGACGTGAATGCCAGTGTGAAGGAGGTTATCGTGGAAATCTCCGAAAAGATGTTGGGCGTGGTCACAGTGACCGAGAACGATGCCATTGTGGGAGTGGTCACAGATGGTGATATTCGACGTATGCTCAATAAACATGACAACATTAGTCAATTGACCGCAAAGGATATCATGACGGCAAATCCCAAGACCGTTGAAGAGGATGTACTGGCGGTAAAGGCCCTTGAAATAATGCAGACCAATGGTATTTCGCAATTGTTGGTGGTTAGGGACAATGCCTACCGTGGAATTGTCCATTTACACAATCTTATTAAGGAAGGTATCATCTGATGGCTGAGGACACAAAAAAGAATCCCGACGAAATGTCCTTTCTGGACCATTTAGAGGAACTGCGGTGGCACCTGATAAGAAGTACCATGGCCGTGGTCCTCGTAGGGTGCGTGGCTTTTGTAATGAAGGGGTTTATTTTTGACAATATTATTTTTTCCCAAAAAAGTATGGATTTCCCTACCTACCGCTTCTTCTGCAAAGCAGCGAACTGGATTGGTATTGCATCTGATTTTTGTAAAGAGGAACTACCTTTTATTATTCAAAGCCGCACCATGGCTGGGCAATTCTCGGCCCATATATGGACTTCAATCTGGGCTGGGTTTATAATTGCCTTCCCCTATGTTCTCTATGAAATGTGGCGCTTTATCAGCCCGGGACTGTACGAAAATGAACGGAAGAATGCCCGTGGCTTTATCTTTATAGCATCCTTGCTTTTTTTTATGGGGGTGGTGTTCGGATACTATATTGTGTCGCCCCTGTCCATTAACTTTTTGGGAACCTACTCCGTGAGTAATGAAGTTAGCAACCAAATCGACATCAGTTCTTATATTTCAACCTTACGATCGGCAGTATTGGCCTGTGGATTGGTTTTTGAGCTGCCCATCATTATCTATTTTTTAACAAAGGTAGGATTAGTGACCCCTGAAATCCTACGCAAATACAGGAAGATTTCTATAGTGGTGGTCCTGATACTTTCCGCTGTAATCACCCCACCAGATGTGGCCAGTCAAATCATCGTAGCCGTTCCCATTCTTATCCTTTATCAAATTAGCATCCATATCTCGGCCTATGTCCTAAAAAAGGAAGCCAAACGAAATAAAAAATACGAGGTACAGAGTACGAAGTAAGAAGTACAAGCAATGAAAGACCATGAATGCTAATTTTATTCTAAATACAAGGGGGCAATGGCTCTAAAATTGTAATTTGCGACCCAAGTATACCATGAAACTCAGTGCTGAAAATATTATGAAGGCCTACCGGGGCCGAAAAGTGGTCAAAGGCATTTCCCTAGAGGTAAACCAAGGGGAAATAGTAGGCCTATTGGGGCCTAACGGAGCCGGTAAAACCACTTCGTTCTATATGATTGTGGGACTTATTGTCCCCAATGGGGGCAAGATCTATCTAGATCAAACGGACATTACCAACTTCCCCATGTATAAAAGGGCCCAAAGTGGTATTGGTTATTTGGCACAGGAAGCCTCTGTATTCCGAAAACTGAGCATCGAAAAAAATATTCTCAGTGTGCTGCAATTGACCCAATTGAGCAAAAAGGAGCAGCACATGAAAATGGAATCGCTCATTGAGGAGTTTGGTCTTGGCCACATCCGTAAAAACAGGGGTGACCTGCTCTCCGGGGGGGAACGTAGGCGTACCGAGATAGCCCGGGCCTTGGCCACGGACCCAAAGTTTATTCTCCTTGATGAGCCCTTCGCCGGGGTAGACCCCGTTGCCGTGGAAGATATACAACGTATTGTGGCACAACTGAAGGACAAGAACATTGGTATTTTGATTACCGACCACAATGTACAAGAGACGCTGGCCATTACGGAGCGTAGCTACCTTATGTTTGAGGGGGGTATCCTAAAATCAGGCACCCCTGAGGAATTGGCAGCCGATGAAATGGTGAGAAAGGTGTATCTGGGGCAAAATTTTGAGCTTCGCAAAAAGAAGCTTGATTTTACCCCTTGACACCATCATTCTCTTCCCATTATCTTTCAAATTCCTCTATCAATACACCCATTTTCCCCATTTGTGCATCGCGCAGTGCCTCCAGTAACTCTGTTTGGGTATTCATAACAAACGGGCCATAGGTACTTACCTCCTCATCTATGGGTTCTCCAGACAATACAATAAAACGTGTATCCCGTTCCGCTTTCACCAAGATGGTACCGGCATCATTATGGAACCAGGCCATGTCTTTATCCGCAATCGTTTTTCCATCAATCCCCAAAGTGCCATCCAGCACGTATATCAGGGTGTTGAAATCCTGGGGAAGTGCCAATTGAAATTCACTTCCGGCTATAGCCTCTGCCCGCAACAATGTTTGTGGGCTATAAGTCTTGGCCGGGCCCGTTACCCCATCAAAGGTTCCTGCCACCACGGCGATCCGAGCACCATCCCGCTCTATTTTGGGGGTTTCGGCATCGGTCAGGGGAAGGTAATGGGGAACTTCCATCTTATACTTCGCCGGTGTATTCACCCAAAACTGGATAAATTCATTGTCACCGCCATTTTCAGCCAATTCCCTACTAGGTCGCTCACTATGGGTAATACCCCTACCAGCATGCATCCATTGGGTGCCTCCTGCTGCTACAGTGGCGTTGTTCCCTAGGGAATCCCTATGCTGTACACTACCCTTGAATACAAAGGTCACGGGCGAAAATCCCCTATGGGGATGGGGCCCCACTCCCACCTCATTTTGTCGTTTTCCTCCTTTTAAGGGATGGTCCCAGTGGTGAATCAACAAAAAAGGGTCAATTTGATCCAGTCCCTGCATGGGTAAGGGTTGATCTAATAAGTGTCCTCCCATGTTGACCCGTTGGGCTGGCACTATTCGTCTTATGGTTCTATATTTTGTCATTTCTTACAGTACTTTAGTATCCTACCATTAGTACGAAAAACAACCAAAACCTAACAGGGTTCCACAATCGGTCAACAATGCAAAAAAGTGTGGGTAGTTCCCATGTGAATGTTCTCCTTCACCTATTTTTCCCCAACTCCATTAAAACAGACATTCCCAGGTACAATAAGATGATAAAGGGTACGGCCAAAAATCGCAATGTAATGAGCAGCACGGCACAAATGACCACAAAGAGATAGCGATGTGCATTTTCGGCAAAGCCCCATGATTTGAACTTGAGGGCAAACAATCGCAGCCTACTGTTCATCAAGTAAACACTTAAAAAGGTGAGGGCCACCAAAAACCAAGGGTTCAATATCCATTGGTTTAAAAAGTCATTGCCGTGATAGAGCAAAATCAATGGAAGTGACACAATCAACAAGGCATTGGCCGGAGTTGGGAGGCCCACAAAGGAGTCAGTCTGGGTATCGTCTATATTGAAACGGGCCAAGCGATAGGCAGCGGCCATGGTAATCAGGAAACCTATAAAGGGCAAGGGACGTACCTTTAAGCCTGTCCAGAACATGGAACTGACAGCTTCTTTGTGCACCTCAACGTTCCATCCCCCATCCATGCCCATGCCCAGCAATTGGAACATTACAATGCCTGGTACCACCCCGCAGGTGATTACATCAGCAAGGGAATCCAACTGCAGGCCCAATTCAGACTTCGCATTCAACCAACGTGCCGCCAAGCCATCAAAGAAATCAAAAATGATACCCACAAAGACAAAAAAAGCGGCATACTCCAATTGATTGAGTACCGCAAACACAGTGGCAACACACCCACAAAAAACATTCAATAGGGTAATAAAGTTGGGGATGTGTCGAACCATTCAATGCATTTTGGTAAAAATAACATAAAATTTGGCAAAGGGACTTTGCTGCCTATTTTATTCGGATATTTGCTCGAAGTATTATACCATGGTACCATCCACCAAAGTAATCACCTTTATACTGTTGCTTTTGGGGTATTTGGGACTATCCCAGATTCCAGCTCTTTCCCCATTATCCAAAATTAGTGTTCTTACTTCGGGTCCCGGGCACCCGTTATACTCTAAATTTGGCCATAGTGCGGTACGGGTCCAGGATCCCTCACAAGGGATTGATGTGGTATATAACTATGGGACCTTCGATTTTAGAAAGAATGGCTTTTATCTCAAATTTGCCCAGGGAAAGTTGAACTATACCCTATCCAGGGGGCCGTATAGATATTTTATACAGGAATACCGGGAAGAACAGCGGTGGGTCGTGGAGCAGGTCTTACAATTGAATGCTGATGAAAAAAATCATCTATTCAAATTACTGGAAAACAATTACCTACCACAAAACAGGGAATATCTCTACGATCCCGTTTTCAATAACTGCGCCACTAAGATATGGGAACTGCTGGAAAAGGGGCTGGACCATTCCCTCAGGTTTGACCCAACATATATCGACCAAAAAAAGACCATCCGTCAATTGGTCAATGATCATTTACCCACGAATGATTGGGGAAGCTTTGGTATCAATCTGGCATGGGGGGCCGTGGTGGATAGGGAAGCCACTCCCAAGGAGCACCTTTTTTTACCCAATTATTTGATGGACCAAGTTGGAGTGGCCACCTATAGGGAACATCCCATAACCGAGAAAAAAAATATACTGGTCGCCGATGCGTTTCACCCCCAAAAAACCAATTTCCTCCTCTCCCCCCTATGCTGGTTCATACTCCTTATGTTGTGGGTTCTCTGGATTACATATCGCGATGTAAAAACAGGACGGACGACCCAGTGGTTGGACAGGTTACTGTTCATCCTCACCGGAGTATCGGGAACCATACTTTTTCTCCTATGGTTTGCCGCCGATCACAGTGCAACCAAACATAATTACAATCTCCTTTGGGCATTTCCATTGAACCTCGGTGCTTTGTTTTTCATGTTCAGGAACGGAAGACTGTTCCATCCCCTAAAAAAATATCTTTTGGCACTCCTTCTTTGTATGGGAGTCATGATCATACTGTGGTTTCTGGGAGTACAGTCCTTTTCCCCAGTAATCATACCCTTATTGATTACATTATCGGTTCGCTATCTCTTTTTAATATGGAGAATTGGCAATCAATGAACAAGAAATTTACTCCTTGACCTATAACGTATAGCCAGTAACGAACAACCATATCAACAACCATGAACCTACTGTCGGTAGAAAGCATTGCCAAATCGTATGGGGAACTTCAATTGTTCCAAAATCTAAGTTTTGGCATCAATAAGGACCAAAAAGTGGCATTGATTGCCAAAAACGGGACTGGGAAAACCTCCATCCTGAACATCCTTTCAGGTAAGGACACACACGATGCCGGTCAGGTAAACTATCGCAAGGATATTCGTGTATCATTTCTTGACCAAGACCCCAAACTTAATCCGGAACT
>JBFOLQ010000242.1:0-4392 GCA_040830145.1 Flavobacteriaceae bacterium
CAATAACGATAAATCCTGAGTTAAGCGGAGTTGCATCCGCTCCAAACATTACAGCTTGTGGTACAGATACGGATATCAATATCACAGCTACAGGCGGAGATGGTAGTTATGTTTACGCAGTTGTAGCAGATGGAGTTGCTCCTGTTCCGGGGGATTTTTCCACAACTAATCCAGAAACGGTAACCGGGGCTGGAGACTATGACGTTTATGTTAGGGACAATAATGGTGGCGCTGGATATTGTGAGGCTTCTTACGATATAACCATAGTTCAAGACCCCGCACTATCACTTTCGGTGTCCGATACAGGTATTTTGTGTAGTGGAGAAGCTCAAGCAACAATTACAATCACTGCTAGCGGAGGAGAAGCTCCCTATGAATACAGTATAAACAACGGGGCAACCTATCAATCTTCCAATACTTTTGTAAACCAAACTGCGGGAAGCTACAACATAAGAGTTAGAGATGCCAATAATTGTGACATCACTCAAATATATACTATCACAGAACCGCTGACCCTATCTGCTTCTGCGGCTGTAACCCAGCTTGCAGAATGTAATCCTGGAATAGGCGCAGAAGTAAGAATTACCAATGCCATAGGGGGAACAGCTCCATATGAATACAGTTTTGACGGAGGCTCCAATTATGCAGCCACTTCCATTGGCTATTTGTTGCCAGGAACGCACACAGTATATATTAGGGATGCGAACAACTGTACCTTCCCCATGTCTGTAACAGTTGAGCCAGAACCTAGTGCTCCAGATGTAACTACAGCCGTTAGTTACGAATGCGATGGAGAAGGTACCGTAACCATTACACCAAGCAGTGCTGCATTTGATTATACATATGCCTTAGATGGAACCCCAAATACTCCTGCCACTTCCAATGTGTTTAGTAATGTTGGTGTCGGGCCTCATACCATCACGGTAAATTATACCAGTAACATTCCACCAGCTCCAAGTATTCTGTTGTCTGAAGACTTTGGTTCTGGTCCTAATACTAGCATTCCTGAAATTGACCCAGCCTATTGTTATGAACCTCAAGACGGTTCTGTCAATTCCTGTGGATGGGCAATTAATAATCGTATCCAAGATGGGGAATACTCAGTTACCCAATCTATTGTAAGTCCTTATGGGTCTTGGCAAAACCCCAATGATCATACTGGAAATGCCAACGGACGGTTCTTGGCCATCAATGTTGGCGGAGTTGCAGGGGTAGGAGGAATTGTTTATCAAAAAACTGGAGTTGAAGTAGTTCCAAACAGGGATATTACCGTATCCTTATGGGCTTTCAACCTATTAAGAAATGGTACCGGAGGAGGTGATCCCTCAATTGAAATTCAATTGGTGGATGGACTAGGTGCTGTCATTGCAAGCACTACAACTGGAAATGTACCCAAAAACAACAATGCCAATGATTGGCACAATTATTCGGTTACCCTTAACCCTGGAGCAAATAGCAATCTTGATATTGTAATTAGAACTAACTCTGCCGTAATCAACGGTAACGATATCGCTATTGATGATATTCAGGCTATTCAAAATCCAGAGGTATGTTCAAGCTCAATGACGGTAGATGTCAACATTGAAGATGGACATGCTTTTGATGCGGCTGTTACTGCATTTCAAGACATAACCTGTAATGCCGGAGCTGATGGTTCAATCACTTTTGAAGTTGATAATTTCGATGCTGTTAACGGTTTTGAATACCAGGTTAATGGTGGTGGTTTCTCTGCTCCACAGACTTCAAGCCCTGTTACCTTATCAGGATTGACTGCCGGAAATTATACTATTGAAGTAAGGGATGTGCTGGATAACATCTGTAGCATTACGCTAAACCAAACACTTGCCGAACCAAATGCCTTGGTTGCTTCAGCTTCAATAACCGAAGCCATGACGTGTGTAAACGGTGGGGCTACTATCATAGCTTCCGCTACTGGAGGAACACCGGCTTATGAATACCAATTGGAAGATGGAGTTGGAGGTGTGATTACTGCTTATCAGCCATCTACAACTTTTACAGGCCTTGTTGCTGGAGATTACATTGTACGAGTTCGGGATACCAACCTTTGTGAGGACCCCATAGATGTAGCTCTTACAGTGGTTGCTCCAACTCCTATAACATTTACTTCAACTCCTACTGCATGTTACAGCGGGAACAATGATGGAACTATTCAAGTGGATGTTACTGCCGGAAACGGAGATTACCAATTTAGCCTAAACGGAGGTCCATGGATTACTTCAACACCTGCTTCTGCAGTGACCCATACTTTTACAAACCTTGCAGCTGGAAACTACACAATCAATGTTAGAGATGGATTTGGTTGTACTGGAACGCTTCAAAATGTGACTATTAATCCACAATTGTTGGCCATCCCAGTACTCAACAACGACCTTACTTGTTTGGTTGATGCCAATATTACCATTAATGCCTCAGGTGGTTCGGGCACTTATACTTACGAATGGTCTGATGATGCGGGAGCAACGTATAGCGCTGTTGGATTTGTGGGCAATGTCTTTACAACAAACACAGATGGAACCTATCAATTCCGTATTACCGATACTACCCTGCCAGCGGCATGTACCGTAGTAACAACCAGCATTGTTGTTACTCCTGCCGATACACCAATAATTAGTAGCGTGACCCCAACAAACATCCTTTGTAATGGGGAAAGCACTGGCGTTCTAGATGTTGTAATCGATACTTCAGTTGGTGTTGCACCTTATACCATCAATGTGGTTGAAACAAGCGGACCTACCAATTATGGTACTCAAACTACAGGGCTTCCAGCAGGTTCTTACGAGGTTACCATTACTGATGATAAAGGTTGTATTTCGGTTCCATTCCCAGTGGTTATCACTGAGCCCAATGCTATTACCTATACTACTTCTGACGTGCCTATTACTTGTGACTCCATGTCAGGTGTAACCAATCCTGGTTCCATTACTGTATCAGGAGTAGCTGGAGGAACTGCCGAGTATACTTACATCTTAACTGCAAACAATGGTATTCCACCTCAAACGCATGTTACCACTCCTGCAACAAGAGATCACACATTTACAGTATTGGAGTTTGGTATCTATCAAATTGATGTTGTTGATGCCAATGGATGTGCTTCTTTTACAACAGAAATCATTGCATCACCTCCTAATGATTTGGATATTGACGTAACTACCGCCACAGCTGACTGTGTCTCAGGTGGTACGGCAATTGTAACTGTTGGTTCTGCCGTAGGTAGTGGAAATTATGAGTTCGCTATTTTGGAAACTTATTCCGCTCCTTATTCCAGTAGCTACCAAGCACCTGATGTTCCTGGAGGAGATACCGCTACTTTTACAGGACTTACTCCCGGTATTACGTTCACCTTTGTGGTTTACGATTTAACCACCAACTGTTATTATTTTGAAGAGGCGGCTGCGCCTATCAACACCCCATCCTTGATGACAGCAACATTGGATGCAGTGAATAATGTTAGTTGTACAGGGTCTGCGGATGGTAACATTTCTTTTACTTTCACAGGATTTGATGGAGGAGCCACTGACGTTCAATATGAAATTTTCAACAGACAATCCAATGTAACTACAGGACATACAGGTACGGCTTCGGTTAATCCACCTGCATCGGTCACTGTGAACAACTTTGCTACATTGCCTCCAGGGGAATACTATTTATTGCTCACCGAAGTAGGTGGTGCCGTAAACGGGTGTTCTGTAAATGGAGGGGAATTTACAATACGTGAATCCGCCAACGCTTTGGATCTTGATGTGGCTAGCCCACAAAACGATAACTGTAATCCAAATGCTGGAGTAATCACGGCAACTGGACGATTTGGAACTGCTCCTTATCAATATCAATATTTGTTGAGCACCGATCCAGCACCAACTGCTGCATCTCCAGGTTGGGCAAGCACCACCTCTGTGAATGTAGAAGCAGACAACTACATCGTTTATGTTATGGATGCATACGGTTGTATCTTCCAAAGGGCAATAACGGTTCTTGAAGACCCAAGTCCCCAAATTTCCCTAGCTGTTGTTGATGAATGTGTTGATGAGGGAACTTTTGAAGTACTGGTTACGTTAACCAATCCAGGAACGGCTTCAGCACCATTCCAAATTAGCACGAACGGTACCGCTTATCAGAACTTTACTTTTGATGGAAGTAATCAGTATACAGTTTCCGGGTTGAACTCTGGAATGGGTCAGACCATAGCTGTAAGAGATCTTAATGGTTGTATCGATACCCAGACTTTTAATATACAACCCCCGCTACAGTTCAATGCAACCCTAACCACTTTGTTGGATTGTGATATTGCACCAGCAAACAATGCGGAAATCACAATTGACATTACAGCTGGATCTGGAAGCTACGATTATGAAATAGACGGTCCTGGTGCCG
>JBFOLQ010000243.1:0-6788 GCA_040830145.1 Flavobacteriaceae bacterium
AATTTGTGGATATTGAGATTCCCAACTTCTTTACGCCAAACGGTGATGCCGAAAATGACACATGGTCCATACAGAACATGGATGGTTTCCCGGAAATGACAGTGAATGTCCTTGACAGGTACGGTAGAATAATCACCACCGTTTCACCCAACGGGCAACGTGAATGGGATGGTCTTTACAATGGCAAACCACTTCCAACCGGAGACTACTGGTACGTCATTAAATTAAATGGGGAGAAGGATGATCGCGAGTTCGTAGGCCACTTTACCCTGTTCAGATAACCTTCTTTTTCGAACAATCGGATTATTTCCTTACAAGCTTGAAAGGCGGCCTCGATGGGCCGTCTTCTCTTTTTTGGCACGTACCACTACCTAGGCCGTTTATCCCTTGGTTTCAGTCGTTCCCAGATGCTCTCCCATTGCAAAAACACGAGTCGGGAGTATGGTCCACATTAAAATAATCCCGTTTCACAACACCCCCATTGCCCTATACAACAAAAAATTCCCTATTGCCCTGTAATGAATGACTTTTGTTAAGCCCAACCACTCTTTAAATTCAAAACAATGACGCCCAAAAGTATCCAACTCAAAAAAAAGGACTCATTTTTTTTATTTCTCTTTGTTTTCCTGGGAGCTATTTTTTTGGCAAATGCCCAGACCGCCGTACCCTTTACTCCCCGTCTTGAAGACGACAACATCAAGGTAAAGGGAGACCTTACCCTTTTATCCAACAACATTCTCAACACCAGGGTACATAACAATACGGCCTTTGACCCAAACACGGCATTTAACAACCGGGGCAATAACCAATCATTCCCCATGGCGTACATTGATATCGACGATGATTCAAGTACCTTCAGCTCCAGTAGTGCCTCATTGAATGCCCCCGAATGCTCAAGGGTCATTTACGCCGGTTTGTATTGGGGTGGTACATATCCGTACAACGAAGGAAATTGGCCCTGTTCAACCAGGGTCCCCCCTAGAAGCAATTGCCCCGCCACAGACCCGGACAGGGACCAACCCTATGAGTCTGTAAAGTTCAAGGTTCCGGGAGGAACTTATGTTGATATTGGCCCCAATAGTCCGGCCATTTTTGAATATGAGAGAATCTATGACCGCAATGGGGATCGAGACCAAGACGGCAACCGGGACGCCGGGATATTGGATGTAGACCTCATACACGAACCATATCTTAACTATGCCAATGTTACCCATCTATTGACCCCTCTGGGAGAAGACCCCAATGGGGAGTATACCGTAGCCAATGTTGTGGGCTCCTTGGAAAGAAAGGCAGGGGGAAGTTTGGCCGGTTGGACCCTTGTCATCATTTACGAAAACCAAGAGGCCACCAGTAAATATATTTCCACCTTTGATGGCTTCGCCGCCATCGCCTCTGGAAGAGCCGCTACATTTTCCTTCAGTGGGTTCAAGACGCTTCCCGCTCCCTTCCCTGTAAGGGCCAGCATTGGAGTGTCGGCCATGGAAGGTGACCAAACGACCTCAGGACCACAAATTCGGTTTAAGGCTGACTCCAACAACAGTTATACCGTTCTGTCAAACACCTTAAACCCAAGTAGGAACTTCTTTAACTCCACCATTTCAGACCGGGACTCCCATGTCTTGACAAGAAATCCTGCCAGTACCAATACCTTGGGCTGGGACACAGATTTAATTGCCCTCAACAACCCCTTGAACAGCGTGCTTCCCAACGGGGAAACCGCCGCGGACATCAATATTCGTTTGACCAATGGGGGAGATATAACCTACCTCTTTTTAAATACTATAGCCGTTGACATTATTGAGCCCGAAATTATTGTGGAAAAGCGGGTGGAAGACCTCGCCGGGAATGATATCACTGGGGATGGCGTCAACCTGGGCCAAACCATTGACTATGTACTATCCTTTAGGAATAGGGGCAATGATGATGCCCAAAATTTTACCATCAGGGATGTACTGCCCACCAATACCAACTTTTCAAGCATTGATGTAACCGGAGCCCCAGGAGTAACCTTTGAAGAGGATAATGGGGAGGTCACCTTCGATATTCCAGATAACCTAGTGGAAGAAGGAGATCCTGAATACGAGATTAGGTTAAGGGTACAAATAGAGGAAAGCTGTTTGGACTTTGTAAACGCCTGTACCAATATCATTGAAAACATTGCCTATTCCACCTACACGGGTACGCTAAACGTTAACCCCATAACGGACGACCCCAGTGTTTCTGCATTAAGTGATTGTGGGATTCCCACACCAGGCGCCACCAATTTTATCTTGGATGACATTTCCGATTGTAAATTTGAAAAAGACGTGCTCCTTTGTGGGGATAACGTCGTTTTGGATTCGGGAGACGGATTTGATGCCTATACATGGGCAGGGACACCAATGGGAATAAAACCTATGATGACAGGGATACTGAAGGCACGGATGGAAACCCAAATAAAGACCCCCGTACCTTACAGGGGGATCAAGTAGGGGTCTATATCGTAAAAAAAAGAGCCCAGGATACCTGTAAAGACTTTTTTGAGGTCTTTGTAGTGGAGCGATTTGGAGAGACCCAAACCAATCCAATTGTACAGTTCTTCAACACCGTAAATGGTGATACCGACCCTTCCAATGACATCAATGGGGAAATTGTGCGATGTAGTGTGGATGGGGACGAACTTCCCTTGATCTACCTATGTGGTGCCAATGATTCAAGTTTGTTGAACCTGCCCATTACCGATGCAGAAAGCATGGCCTGGGAAAAGCTCGATGAGAACAGCTGTGCGGATTCAGGTGCCGGTTGCGCCAATAAAAATGGAAGCTGTACCTGGTCTGAAGTAGACTCTGGCAGTTCATTCACAGCCGATGAACAGGGACGCTATCGATTGTCAATTACCTATCAAAATGGGTGTGTCAGCAGGTTCTACTTTGATGTGTACCAAAATGATTTGGAAATACAGTACAATAAGAACAACATCTTTTGTGAGACGGACGGAAGCATTACCATAACAAACCTTGGGAACAATTATGGCTTTCAGCTAGTGGACGCTACGGACGACTCTATTTTGGTTCCTTTTAGTGATGACAACGGACCTAACTTTGAAATAACCCAAAATGGTGTCTACAGGGTAGAAGTGGTTCAATTAGACCCCACTACCGGTGACCCAATCCCCAACTCCTGTGTGTTTAAGACTGAGGACATCGGTGTCTTGAAAAAAGAGTTGGAACTGGACCTTTCCACAGAGCCAGAAAACTGCCATACCAAGGGATCAATTAATGTCCAGGCCAAAGACGTACGTCCAAACTATAACTATTACCTATATATGGATGACGGTACCCCTGGAGAGCCAGACGGCACTTTGGTGGATTCTGAAACGGCCCAAAATGACAACAACTATACTTTTGAAAACCTAAACCCAGGCAATTATGTTGTCATGGTAAAGACTGAGGATGGCTGTGAGGAAGTTGAGACCATTGAGGTCACCAAGGTACCAGACCTATCCTTATCAGGAGTCACCACAAAACACATTGGTTGCTCGGCTGGCACCATTACCCTTACTCCGGAAGGTGGCTTCGCAGACCCTAATTATGCCTTTGCCATATGGAGCAAGGATGGTACTGACCTTTATGCCACCGTCAATGATATTCCTGCAGACGCTTATCAGCCCAGTGCGGTGTTTAACTTTGGATGGCACGATCGTGATGATAATGATGAAGACGAATACTATGCCGATGAGGACGGGGAATATGTCTTTGTGGTAGTGGATGCCAATAACTGTTATGCCTTTTCGAGTGGCATCACCATTGAAGACTTGGGGAACATGACTGCTTCCGCGTCCGAGTCAGAAGACGTCAGTTGTAATGGAAACACAGATGGCACCCTTACCATTGGGGTGACCAACGGTGTTGCTCCCTACCAATATAGCATTGACAATGGGGCCACATTTTCAAACAGTCCAAGTTTTGTGGGGATGGCCGCAGGAACCTATACTGTGGTTGTTCAAGATGATTCTGGTTGTGAGGCCACCTTTGAACATACCGTATCCATGCCCGATCCCATTTCCGCATCTGTTGGTCTATCAAAGGATGCCACCTGTGAAACAGATGGTGGGGAGGTCCGCATCACCAATGTGGTGGGTGGAGTGTCTCCTTACCAATATAGTTTTGATGGCGGAGCAAATTATGGGACTTCCGCAGTTTCAATCTTGTCACCCGGCACCTATACCGTATTGGTGAAAGATGATAACGATTGTACCTATGAAGCAGAAATAACCGTCCCCGATGCACCCGAGGAGCCTGAGGTTTCAAGGGCAATCGCATACAACTGTGATGGCACGGCCAATGTTACCTTAACCCCTGACATCAATACATACGACTATACATACGAACTCAACGGAACAGCCAATTCCCCCGACCCAACCAGTAATGTATTCAACAATGTGGCTGTTGGCACCCATACTGTTACCGTTAACTATACGTCACAAAATCCGCCTGCCCCAAGTATCTTTTTCAATGAAAACTGTGGCACGGGAGAAAACACCACAATTCCCCAAATAGATCCTTCCTATACCTACTCAGCAGATGCCCGCTTATGGGGAGAAGGAACATATAGTGTAACCAACCAGGTGACCCATCCGTCCTTTTTGAACCCCAATGATCATTCTGGGCTTACAGATGGTAGATTTTTGGCCCTCAATGTAAGTACTTCACAGTCCAATGCCTATATCTACAAAAGGGAAAACATAGAAGTGGTTCCCAACCTAAATGTTACGGTCTCACTTTGGGCCTTCAACTTTATTAGAAATGGGGGAGGACTGCCAAGCCTACGAATAGAGCTTTTGGATGAAAATGGGGATGCCATTCCCGGGGCCTTTACCACAACTGGCAATGTCCCCAACAATGGAAACGACCCAGATGCTTGGCACAACTATACAGTTAGCCTTGACCCTGGTAACAGGACCATTATCGGCGTACAAATTATCACATTGGCCTTTGCCGGTGGCGGAAACGATCTCGCCATAGATGATATTATAGTGTTTCAAGAACCTGAAGTCTGTGAACAATCCCTGGAAATTCCCATCGTAGTGGAATCAGGCAAGGCGTTCTCAGCCGAAAAGACTGCTGCAGCTGAAATAAGTTGCAATGGTGCCGCTGATGGATCTATCTCTTTTGAGGTTGAGAACTTCAATGCCACGGAAGGGTTTGAATACTCCATTGATGGGGGTAGCACATGGACGGCGTCCACCACCTCTCCCGTTACAACCCCTGCCTCTTTGGGCCCGGGAACCCGAACGGTTCAAATCCGGAAAAAAGATGACACCAGTTGTACTGCAAGTGTTTCACATGAATTTACAAACCCCACTGCAGTCACAGCTTCAGCCGACCTTACCACTGAGATTACCTGTACCAATAGCGGTGCCACCATCACTGCGGAAGCTTCTGGTGGTATGCCCGGATATGAATACCAACTTGAGAACACTTCGGGAGCTGCCATAACAGGATTTGATTTCGCTACAAACGGATCCAACAGAATCTTTACTGAGCTTGCTGCTGGCGATTATATCGTTAGGGTTCGGGACAACAATCAATGTGAGGATGTCATTGACGCAGCCATAACCGTGGCAGCCCCGACCACTGTTACCTTTACCGCAACCCCTACGGCCTGCTATTCGGGCAACAATGACGCGCAGATACAGGTTTCCGTAACGGCTGGAAATGGCACCTACCAATTTAAATTGAATGGAGGTACCTGGGTAACCCCTTCCCCTACAACAGCCACATCCCATACCTTTACCAACTTGGCCAGTGGCACTTATACCCTGGATGTTAAGGACGGTTATGGGTGTACTGCCACACAACAAAGTGTTACCATTGAACCCAAGTTCAATGCCACTGTTGATGTAACCGATATTTCTTCCTGTGATGATGGAGCCATTGAAGTGACGGCTACCGGAGGGGATGGCAATTATGTATATGCCTTTGTTGATTCAGGAGACACTGTGTCCGGATCAGACTTTGGAACAAGCAATACCCATACCATTACTACTGGAAATGATGGGGACTACGATGTGTATGTAAGGGACAACAATGGCACTAGTCCATTTTGTGAATACTCTGAAACGGTAACCGTTGATCCTGCAACAGCCTTGACGTTCAATGCAACCCCCACGGCACCTGAATGCCATGATGGAAAAGGGTCTATCGCCGTTAGCATTACTTCAGGTATTGCCCCCTATACGGTTGCCCTTACCGGCCCAACCAATCTTACCAGAAACAATGTTACGGGAACTTCCGTGACCTTTTATGACGTTGACGTTGGTAATTATACAGTGACCATTACAGATGCTTCCGGTTGTTCTGAGGATGAGACCCCAATAACCGTTACCAATCCCACTGAATTGACCGCTACCGTGGATGGTGTTACCCCAGCCACGTGTACGGGGGACCCAGATGATTTTGGGTTTAAGTTCACGGGATATCCTACCTCGTTGGGCACATTGGAGTTCAGTGATGATGGTGGTACCACATGGTACGATTCAACAGACGATCAAGATACCGACCCCAATACCTTTACGTTGACCGGATATGTTTCAGGAAATACCGTACAGCCTGCCATTAGGACTGTCAACGGTTCGGGCAACACCATTTGTGTGACCACACTTCCTGATTTTATAATCCCATACCCTCTTGATGATCTGGATATTACCATCGAAACCGTTGTTGTTAACTGTAATGAGCTACGGGTAACCGTTCAAGGTCAAGAAGGAACCCCGGGGTATGATTATGCCTTCTCTGAAGACCCGGCAA
>JBFOLQ010000244.1:0-5010 GCA_040830145.1 Flavobacteriaceae bacterium
GGTATTCGACTCAAAATGTTGGAGTTGGTCGGAAACATATCACTACAGTCCAAAGGCGTACATGAAGGCATAAAGGGACTTCGGATACGGTTGTACGAAAAGGGTACGTGGCGGCAAATAACCACTTTGGTATCTGATTCCGAGGGAAACTTTGGTTATTTGGGGTTAAAAAAAGGGAAATACATAGCACAATTGGACCGGAAACAGCTTAAAATACTACGATTGGAAGCTGAGGAAGACACTGTGGAATTTGAAATTTACGGGGAACATGGAAATGGTGATCCCTTACAATTTCAAGTCTCTTTCAAACGCTGATGCGTGTATTGGGGCTTGGGTATTCTAGGACATGGCAATCATGGAAATCTCCACATTCACATATTTGGGAAGATTGGCCACTTCCACAGTTTCACGGGCGGGGGCTGTTTCGGGATTGAAATACGTTCCGTACACTTCATTTACGTCAGAGAATTGGCCCATATCCTTTAAAAAAATAGAAGATTTCACCACATTTTCAAAGGTCATTCCGGCCTCATTCAGAATTGCCTTGAGATTCTCCATGGATTGCCGGGTTTCCTTTTTGATGTCCCCTTCCACCAAATTACCCGTTTTGGGATCAATGGGAATCTGTCCGGCGATATATAAGGTATTTCCATGTAGGACGGTTTGGTTGTAAGGCCCAATCGGAGCCGGGGCGTGGGGAGTGTTGACGATTTTTTTCATAGGTTGTTGACGGGTTATCGTTGTTTATGTACTATTTCTAATTTCTTTGTTCGTATGGATACGCCTAACATGGCATTTTCCATTTTCAATTCATATAATGTCCGGGACATCCTTCCCGTTTATTTTTGCCCCGTTTTTATTCTTCAACAATACCTTGGATTTCGTATGCCATGATGTACATTTCTATCATCTATCATCTATCATCTATCATCTATCATCTATCATCTATCATCCACCTATCGTTGGCTTCGCTGTTCATACTTAAGGTCCCGCAGCAGTGAGCTCTTTATTCCGATAAAGAAATACCAGCGCTGGTAACGCCCAAAGGGGGTCCAATTGAATCGCAGGACAAAACTTTTAAGATCCCGGGTAAAACGCAATTGGGTCAGGGTAAACCCCTTGTTCTTAAAATCATATCCTGATGAGCCACCCACTTTCCAACGTGGGGTTAGGTCAATATCACCAGAGAACATGAGGGAATGGCTGCTCAGCTCATTTTGTCGGGCCGTATTCGAATAATTGGCCGAATAGGCCAACCGAAAGTTCCATGGAATCTTGGTGCCATAAATGGGATTGTCAACATCATCAGAGGCCTTCTTGTCCTGGCCCGTTCTAGGGTCATTGAAATCATCGCCCCGCCCAAAAAGATCATCGGTACGCCCCCCGCTTTGTGCAACATAGTCAAAGGCCCCGGGCTCATCTTCCTTTTCTTCCTCACTTTTTTTGGAAAAGGTCTCGTTGCTAATGGAATAACTAACGTTCATGTTAGCCCTGGTGAGTCTGAAAAGGCTCCCCCCATTGTTGATATTGAACTTGTCAATACGTGACCCATTGTTGTCTATGGCGTAGGGATCCAGACCGGCCGAAAAGTTGATGGCCATTTTATTGTCCAGGATATTGGTGCCACCATTGATGCTCAAAGGGTTTAGCTTTAGGGAGTCCGCTTCAAAATTATAACCGGTAGAGAGGTTGAGGTTGTTCAGTAGGTTTATTTTTTTGGGCTTGATGGCAGTGGAATCCTTGTCCCGAACCTTGGCTTCCAGAGTATTGGCCAAAGAGAAACTAAGACTGTTGGATTTTCCCAAACTGGGACTTCCATACAGCCCTCCTTGAAACCGCGTAAATTGGACCACGCGACCATTGCCATCCACATATTCATCATAATATTGCTCAAAGGACGGGGCATATCCGTAACTGATGGAGGGGCGGACCACATGGCGTATTGCTTGTATCTTTTTATCTTCCCCAAAATTAAAGGTTCCGTACATGGTGGTACCTACACTGGCGCTCAGATTGTATTTGTTGAATCTGTCAAAACCGGCAATGGTATCGGTCACTACGACATCTTGCTCAGCATCATACCGTTTGTTATAGGTCTCCCAGGTCCATACATCCTCGTAGTTTCCCCCAACACTTACACTCAGGTACTTGGCCACTTTGAAGTTGGTGGTTAGGGGAATCCGGTGCCGGGCCCCAATTTTACTATCGTTGAACATTCGGGCCGTAAAAAAATCCTCATCGTTGGTATTGATGCGGTTTTGGGCATTCACATCATACTGGATATTGATATTCTGTAAAGCCCCCTTTTTAATGCCCTCCTTTTTGGCAAAGGGAAAGATACGTTCCAAACTGCCCTGGAAGGTGGGGAGGGACATTTGAATGGTCTCCGTTCGGGTATTTTGGCTATGGGTAGCCGTAAGGCTCATGTTTACCGAAGGGTAGGCAGGAAAGGTCTTTGAGTAGGAAATGGAGGAACTCAACGTATTGTTCTGTGTATTGGGGAGGTTACGTTGTGAAAGGGAATTTTGATAATAGGTGCTACTCCCTAGGATTACCGATGCTGAAAATCGCGAATTGGGACTGGCCTTTGCATCCTGTGAATGTGAAATCTGGATGCAGTAAATGCTATTTCTTGAATAGTCATCAAATCCTTTTTGACTGTTGACCAGATTCTCGTACCTAAAATTGATGTTGCCCCGGTATTTATAGCGCTTCGTATAGATGGATTGCGCCCTGACCCCCCAACTGCCATTGGTATAAAAATCACCTGTCATCAATAGGTCGGCATATTCTCCCAAAGGAAAATAGTATCCTCCATTTTGCAAGAAATAACCCCTCTCGGGATCATTGCCAATAGTAGGCATTTGAAGGCCTCCCGTGCGACCTTGGGACATAGGAAAATAAGCAAATGGAAGGGCTATGGGAGTGGGGACATCGGCAATATATAAGTTGCTAAAACCTGCGATTACCTTCTTTTGGGGCACAAACTTGGCCTTGCGTACCCGTATGTAGTAATCGGGATTAATGGTGTCAGCCGCCGTGGTGAGTTTGCCCTCGCTTAGAAAATAGACTGAATCGTTCTCCTTTTTGGTCATTTCGGCGTACACTTTCATGGCCTCACCACCTAATTGTCCCAGTCCGGCCTGCTGCTCAGTCCTGGAATTCCATATAAGGGCCCGCTGGGTGTCAAAATTAAAACGGATGGAATCAGGCAATACCTCGTTGGTCCCTTGTTTAAAGTAGGGTAGTTGGGAATATGTGCCCAAGGAATCCTTCCTTCTACCCGCGTATACTTCATTGTTTACATAATCCAATACGATAATGCCCGCTTTGAGTTCCGTATCCTGATAGTAGATTTCGGCTTCGTTGTACAGGTATATTTTCTGTTCTTTTTGACTGAGTTTTATGGAGTCCTTGGCTTTATAAAGTATATCGTCCAGTAACATTCCGGATCGGGGCCTTATGGAATCAGTGGCAACGGAATCTTGGTTATGGCCTGATATTTGAGGATTCTCGGTTAGCAAGGGGGCCATCAAGGAATCCTGTTTGGCAGGAACCTCCAAGGGGACCACTTTATCTTCTTGGGAGTGGACCGCGACAGGGGAAAGGGCCAACAATAAAAGGACAAGGAAATATCGACAGTTTGATTGCAAGGCTATAAATCCTATTTTTGTATAATGATGGCCGCTAAAGGGCGCCGTAGTCATTCCGGTGGTCAAACTTACATATAATATTTGTTCCCCTTATAGGGCTTACGATAATTTTAACCTTATCAAGAGCCCAAAAGATTGCATTCATATGAAATTGAAAAGAGCCTATTTTCTTGCCCTTTTTATAATATTTCAGGTATCCCATACCAGCGTTCGTCCCTTTGATGGCCCGAACGATAATGACCCGTTTACGGTAGTGTTGGATGCAGGCCATGGAGGGCATGATCCAGGGAATTTGGGCAATGGCTATTTAGAGAAAAAGATAGCGCTCAGCATCGTTTTGAAGGTGGGGGAGATTTTGGAGAGGAACCCGGACATAAAGGTTATCTATACTAGAAAGGATGATACTTTTGTCGATTTGTATCTGCGTGGGGAAATTGCCAATAAGGCCAACGCAGACTTGTTTGTTTCGGTACATTGCGATAGCCATGGATCAGATGCGTATGGCGCAGGAACCTTTGTTTTGGGACTACATGCCAACAAACAGAATTTTGAGATAGCCAAAAAAGAGAACTCGGTCATATACCTGGAGGACAACTATGAAACCCGCTATGCCGATTATGATATAAACAGCCCGGAGTCCATCATTGGCCTAACCATTATGCAAGAGGAATTTTTGGACCAGAGCATAGCCCTGGCCAAGGCCATTCAGGACAATTTTTCAAAGCGATTAAAACGGAAGAACCGTCAAGTAAAGCAGGCGGGGTTCATTGTGTTGCACCAGACGTTTATGCCGAGCGTATTGGTGGAGACCGGTTTTTTGACAAACAAGAATGAAGGGGCCTATCTAAATTCCTCAAAGGGACAGATGGAAATGGGCAAGGCCATTGCGGATGCCATCTTAACATATAAGAAAAGCGTTCGCGGACAAACGCCCCAAGGAGCAGCTCCCAAACCTGTTGTGGAGAATCGGGAACAAGTGGTGGGGGAAACCGGTTCCAGTAGTGGAACTATGGAAAGCGTTGCGGCCAATGAACCAAAGGAAAATGACTCCGCAAATGAAAAAAAGGAGGAACCTTCGGAAAAACCGGTAGAGACGACAGGGCAGAAATCGGCACAAAATAGTGAGGAGACCAAAACCGGGGAGATACCTACAAAAACGGAAGTGACCAAGGAGGTCAAATCAGGGATTCCCTTAATAACCTTTAAGGTACAATTGATGGCCGGGTCCAAGAAGATAGCCCTTGAGCCAGAAAACTTTAAAGGGCTCAACGACATCTCCAAAGAGGCACATAATGGGCTATATCGGTATATGTACGGGGTAGTGTCAACATATAATGAGGCGAAGAGCTTACGTTCA
>JBFOLQ010000245.1:0-8841 GCA_040830145.1 Flavobacteriaceae bacterium
ATTTGGCAATAATCTTATCAAAAGTAACAAAAGGAAAAAAAGCACTGAAGAGAAAAGTAGGCTATAGTTCGTAAATAGGTCAGCATACGATTACGGGTATTTATGCACATAATGGATGCCAAGGGAATGACAGGGATATTCAGGCCAAACCTTGTAATTTTTTTTGGAGGAGTTCCTTGTCATTTTCACTTTTGGCCAATTGAAGGGCCATCGTCAAATGGATTCGCTGTTTTTGGGAATCCATGTCTTTGTACAGTTCTGCCAGAAGCGAGTGGTACAAATGATTTTTTTGTAGGTTGATTTTAAGGGCTTCCCTGAGGGCCACTTTCTTTCCTTTTACCCTGGAAAGGGCATAGGTACGGTTTAGGGCGGCCATGGGGGAATATTCCATTTGCAATAATTGGTTGTACAATTGTAAAATATACGCCCACTTTTCTTTTTCATTTGGACTGGTACGGGTGTGCCAAAAAGCAATCAGGGCCTCAAGATGATATTTCGTGGGTTCCTTTCCATTCCTCGATACGTGTAAATATTCCTCTCCTTTTTTAATCAGTTCCATATCCCATTTGTCCATATCCTGTTCGTCAAAGGGAATGGATTCCCCATGGTCCCCTATACGTGCTTCAAACCTTGAGGAATGAAAGCAGAAAAGGGCCATTAGTGCATGGGCCTGGGGAAGGGCGGTGACCTTGTTGGAAGTCAACACGTACAATAGGCGCATCGCCTCAAAGCAAAGATCTTTTCTGACCTTCTCATCCGAAAGAGTGGTATAGTATCCCTCATTGAACAATAGGTAAAGAACGGAAAGGACATTGTCCATACGCTCCAATATTTCCCTTTCTGAAGGAGTGGTCAATTCAATATTATTTTCCCTAAGTTTTCTTTTGGCCCTTGATAACTTTTTGTTGATGGTAGGCGTATTGCCCAATAGGGCATTGGCAATTTCCCCAATACCAAAACCACAGAGTACCCTTAGGGCGATGACAATCTGTGATTCCCTTGAAAGGATGGGGTGACAAACGGCGAAGATCATTTCCAAAAGACTGTCGTTCAACATTGCTTCGGAAAAATCGACCTCTGGAATAAAGTTGGAGGGATGGCTGTTTAGCTGGGGTTCGATTTTTTCCTTAAAAATGGCACTTCTTTTAAAATGGTCCTTTGCCCTGTTCCGGGCTACGGTATACAACCACGCCGTTGGGTTTTGGGGGATTCCCTTTATGCCCCAGGTCTCCACGGCCTTGAGAAATGTTTCACTGACGATATCCTCAGCGACTTCAATGTGCGCAAGGCCAAAGGTTTTACAGAGTACGGCGACTATTTTACCGTATTCCGATCGGAACAAATTAGGAATAAGCTCATCGGTTGCCATTGCCAAAAAAGAGAAGATAGTTATTGCGCCAAAAAATTGTTCAAAGGTCTCGCTACTTCCCAGTGATGTAGCACAAAACTGAGCAAATCATCCCTTAGGGCGATTTCTGGGCCATATTCCCTCACATAGTAAAACTGTTTGAGGGCAATTAAGGGCTCTTCCTCGTAAGCGGTTCGGAACTCAGGGGGAATTCGTTTATGGGCCTCTCCCTGTATACTGCCAAATGTCTCCATAAATGCCTTGGCACTGTACAAGCTGTTGAAGGTTTTGGGGGCAGCGGAGATTTGTTCCCTAATTTGTGATAATCGACTTTTGCTCGGATTGTAGAACCCACCCATGATGCCACTGTCCCTACCCCCAAAGCGAAAGGCCACCCCAGGTAAAGGGTCAGATTTGGGACCTTTGGTAATGTGGGCGAACAATCGAATATTGTATGGGGTCTTATCCTTTGAGAACCGAATATCCCGATTGATTCTGCCGATACATTTTTTGGGATCTATATCGATTTCCCGGTCGCTTTTTTTCATTTCTTGTATAACGTCCGTCACAAAGGCCACCATAGGTTTTTTGACATAGGCCTCGTACGTTTTCTTGTTGGTATGGAACCATTCCTTTTTATTGTTTTTTTCCAGTTCAAGGAAGAAATTGACAAACTCTTTTGTGAAATATGCCATGATTGAAATATTGATAATGGACTCTTAAGGTATGAAGGGAGCCCAAATCTGAAAAATGTGGACTCCCTTGGAATAGATCAAATGAAAGGAGTGGTAATTATTCAAAGACCATTATATCCCGTACTTCAACGGTGCCACCTACATCAAACATGGGGCACCCCTTGCTTAACGTTACCGCTTCATCAAAATCCTTGGCCTTTACCATGGTATAACCACCCACAATTTCTTTTACCTCTGCATAGGGGCCATCACTGACCACGCCTTTGGAATCAAAGGTCTTTCCTTGAAAACCCAGGGCATCGGAGGAAACCAACCTTCCCTGTGCGGCGATACCACCCAACCAATTGTCCCAATCCTTCAACATTTCCTGTAATTGCTCAGGAGAGGGTTGGGGGGCATCCTTGTCATTTCTAAAAATCATCATAAACTGTTTCATTTTGCTGTTTTAATGGTTAAACATCTATATATGCCCTTATGACGATCCAATTTTACAAAATAGGACATGTACGGCTTTTTTTAAGTGAATTTATGTCCAAGTTGTGAAGTAGTCCATATGGTTTGGTGGTGGTCCATATCCTTGTCCACGGACTACTTTGTTAATACAAATGGTATCCGGGATTCGTGTGACCCCATCACGAAATGCAGAAATGGTCCCCATGACCTTTTCTTGATTTATCAATCAAGGTGCTCTGTAAGCTCCTTAAAAATGGCTTTTGGGTTTTTGGCCTTATACAGCACATGATACACGGCATCTATGATGGGTGTACGAACCTTTTTTTTGAACGAAGCCTTTAACATAAAGGCACTTTGGGCGGCATAATACCCTTCTGCCACCATATTCATTTCCATCATGGCGCTTTTTACGGTATACCCTTTACCAATCATATTGCCGAACATGCGATTTCGGCTAAAAACGGAATACCCTGTGACCAAGAGATCTCCCAGGTAGGCCGAATTATTAATATTGCGTTTCATCTTGTGAACACGGTTGATGAAGCGTTTCATCTCACGGATGGAGTTGCTCATGAGCACACTTTGAAAATTGTCACCATACCCCAATCCATGTGCAATCCCTGCAGCAATGGCATAAATATTCTTAAGCATGGCGGCATATTCGGTGCCGATAATATCATCAGAAATTTTAGTCCTGATGTAATCACTTTGCAGATGATGGGCCACTAGCTTGGCCTTCCCTTGGTCGGCACAGGCTATGGTAAGATATGACAATCGTTCCAGTGCTACCTCCTCGGCATGGCAAGGGCCAGTGATGACCCCAATATTTTCCAAGGGAACACCATAGGCATGGTAAAAATGTTCACCCACTATTTTACCCGACTCGGGAACAATGCCCTTAATGGCAGAAAAGACAATCTTATCTTGTAGGGAGACCTCCAGTTTTTTCAATTCAGATTCCAAAAAAGCGGAAGGAATGGCAAAAATGAGTATATCAGAAACCCTTACGGCTTCACTGATATCATTTGTCAAGGATAATTTTTCAACATCAAACTCAACCGAAGTAAGGTAATTGGGATTATGCTTTTGTATTTTAATGTAGCCTATGGCATCTGAATTCCTCATATACCATGTAACTTGGCCAACATTTTCGCAGAGCATTTTTATAAGGGCCGTAGCCCAACTTCCACCACCTAATACGGCAAAATTTCTTTTTTCGTCCATAATGAAATATACCCAACCAAAAGTAACCAAAATCTGTCTGGGGGACATGACCGCCACATAAATGACGCCCCATATTTAAAAAAAGAGGTAGTTCATCGATGTTTTTCGATGGGAAGTCAACAAAACGATGAAATGCACTAAATTTTAACAAATCTCAAGGGCTGCCCGTACAATCAGGTTTGCCAAATGGGCGTTATCTATCAGAGTTTCGGGAACAGTAAGTGAAACTACGATTTTTTTGGTTGGTTATTTAGTTAGGAACCGTCCCGCACCTTTGAAAACAAGGGAAGGGACGGTTTTTTGGTATGGGTTTCGTAAAAGGTCGTGTGCTTTGGTAATATATCCCTCTAATTTAATGCCCCAATACGTATCAAATGCCCATTTTTAAAGGGGAATTTTACCGATAATGATAAAAATGGGTTTTGGGGGAGATGTTTTCCAATAAAACGGGCCCATAATTGTAATTTTGCCGGCTTCAATAAGGAGGAAATGAAGAAATACCTTAATCTGTTCGACTTTTCGCAAACCGTCGATTATAAAACGGAAGTGCTCTCAGGACTTACGGTTGCCTTGGCCTTGGTGCCTGAGGCCATTGCCTTTGCCATTATTGCCGGACTTTCACCCTTGACCGGATTGTACGCTGCATTTGTCATGGGCTTGGTAACGTCGGTTCTCGGGGGAAGGCCTGGAATGATTTCCGGGGCTACGGGTGCCGTGGCAGTGGTATTGGTCTCGTTGGTAAAGGACCATGGGGTGGAATACGTGTTTGCCACAGTTGTACTTGCGGGCATTTTGCAATTGATAGTGGGATTTCTACGACTGGGGAAATTAATGCGCTTGGTGCCCACACCGGTTATTTTAGGGTTTGTGAACGGCTTGGCCATTGTTATATTTATGTCACAGATGGTGCAGTTCAAAGATGCCGATGGCCAATGGCTCACGGGGGTGCCATTTATAGTGCTTTTGGGCTTGGTGCTTTTAACCATGGGAATCATATGGGGACTTCCCAAGCTTACCAAGGTCGTACCTGCTTCCTTGGTAGCCATTCTAACGGTTTTTGCCATTGTCCTTGTTTTTGGAATTGACACCAAGACTATTGGGGATACCGCATCGATTAAGGGCGGATTTCCCCCTTTCCATATTCCGGCCGTTCCTTTTTCATGGGAGACTTTATGGACTATTTTTCCATATGCGGGCATTGTTGCGGGCGTAGGGCTCATAGAAAGCCTACTGACCTTAAATATCGTTGATGAGATAACCGAGACCAGAGGGAGGGGAAATAAGGAAGCCGTTGCCCAGGGCACCGCTAATATTCTTTCGGGCCTTTTCTCTGGAATGGGGGGATGTGCCATGATTGGCCAAAGTTTGATCAATACCTCCAATGGGGCCAGGGCGAGATTATCGGGAATTGTTGCTGCCATCATGCTATTGGTCTTTATCATGTTTGGTTCTTCCTTAATTGAAAGGGTCCCCATGGCCGCCTTAACCGGGCTTATGATTATGGTCGCGGTTGGAACATTTGAGTGGGCGAGTCTAAGGACCTTTAAAAGAATGCCCAAATCAGATGTTCTTGTGATGGTCTTGGTCACTTTGGTGACCGTTTTTATGCATAATTTGGCATTAGCGGTTTTAGTGGGCGTGATTATTGCTGCCCTTGTTTTTGCTTGGGACAATGCCAAGCGAATCAGGGCCAGAAAATATATGGATGAAGATGGGGTTAAACACTATGAAATTTATGGACCATTATTTTTTGGTTCTACTACCTTATTTGCACAGAAGTTTGACGTGGTGAACGATCCCACGGAAATAATCATTGATTTTGAAGAAAGTCGCGTTGTGGATATGAGCGCCATTGAGGCCCTGAACAAGATTACGGAGCGGTATCAAAAAGTAGGCAAAAAAGTTCATCTGAAACATTTAAGCCGGGATTGTCGCCGGCTGCTCAAAAATGCGGACGACATTATTGAGGTCAATGTAATGGAGGATCCAACGTATAAGGTCTTAAGGGATTGAGTAAATACGCAGATTCAACCTTGGGGATACATAAATAATGGCTCGTCTGGTAAAGATGCCTTCATATGGCATGGGATTTATGGCCCCTACCCCGATGGCAAGATGGGCCCATGACAATCCATCATTGAGATGTTTTTCCCTAGAAATCAAAAACCTTATACTATATGCACCCGCCTTGGACCATATTGGGCGATAGGCCAACAAAAAAGCAAAAGGCCATTGTCTTCATTAAAGATCAATGGCCTTTTAAGGATAAAAAAATTCCTAGTTATAATTTTCGAAGGTATTCAGCAATGTCCCTGGCCTCATCTTCAGTGAGGTTTTGGTTTAACATGATGGCATTGTTATACTCCTTTAAAAGGGCCTTGGCAATAGGATCTTCCTTGAGCATGCCATCGGGATTCAAAATCATATTCATAACCCATTCCGGACTGCGGCGTTCATACACTCCGGTCATGGCCGGACCTATCATACGTTTGTCCACTGTATGGCAAGCCACACAGATGGAATTGAACTTTTCCTCCCCACGGGCAGCCATTTCCTCATTTATTTCTGCTTCAAAAGTCATTTGGGTTATAGGCCCCACACCTTTATTGTCAAGGTCGATGGGAACACCTCCCTCAGAAGTGGATTCTTTTTTTGCCTCTGTCTTGGTACGGGTCATTTCAAAATCACCGCCTTTGTCTTCTTTTTTTTCTTTTCCACCGCATCCAACAAGAAGGATACCTAGGGAAAGGGCCACGAATGTTTTTTTCATTTTTTTAGGTTTAGGGCCACTAATATACACATAAAGGGAAATTTTGGGTTGTACCTTTCAAATAAAACAAAAGGGATTTCCTATGTTAAATAGCTCATATGGAGACCTAGTAATTTTAATGGGGCCAACTACCATTCCCAGATATTTTGATCATCGATTTTCATAAGCGTGTATATAAGATGTTGCAATGGTATGGGTTGAAGCGAACCGGTGATATTTCAAAATACAACGAAAACGTTGTAGTAATATTCCTGTAATATAAAATCCAAAACTTGGAGAGTCTCTATAAAAGGCTACTTCATTTACACTACAAATTAAAAAAAAGAGGCAAAAAGGGACTTCATAACCACGTCAAGCCATTATTATAACATATTGATAATCAAATTTGTATTAAAATAATACGAATCCATTTAATTATGTTCTTATGATAGGGAAAAGACGAAAGGCAAAAAGGTGTGATCGTTCCTTTGTTTCAGAGGCTGGGGACATGGGGGCATTGGAACCGTTAACAGGTTATAGTTCTCAGGTTTTGGAACTGATGAGGAATGACCTTCCTTGGCATTACAAGATTAGGGCAAGTATAGGGACCGATATGGAGGATGCCCGCAATTTGGGTCCCGAGTTTGAGATACAGAGGAGACTATGCGACAGGCTGTATGCTATTTTTGGTGAGGTTGCAGAAGTAAGAAAGGGTGAAACCCAGTACAAAGATGGTTTTTTTGAACACCATTTATATATGGACACGGGTCAGCCCTATTTAACTGATGCGTTGTTAATGGCCCTGAACCAAGCAACCCAGATAAGGCATTTTACCCTTACTGTTGAATACGAGGGGGCATCGGTAGAGAGTATATTGAACTAGTGGATGGGGATGGCGTGATATATATTCTCTATGTATAGGGGGCTAATGAAGGAGACTCAAGCAAAGACCAATGGAGTTGTGAAGATGAAAGCCCCCTTTATTTTTTTATGTGAATTACAACCTACGGATTGATGGAATCAAGCCTTATTTGGGGAATTGTTCCAATACCTTGATCTGTTCCTCAATAGCGGCCTTAAAGTCCGTTTTCAGTTCAGATACCAAATTGGAAACAGGCACTGTTTTCTCAATGGAAACAACCCCTTGCCCGGCAGACCATATGGTTTTCCAAGCTTTGTGTTCCGTATCGAGTTCCTTTCCAAAGTCTATTTTTCGGTCTTTCTTTAAATCCTCTTCCGAAATACCGGCAGCAGCGAGACTGGCAGACAAAAAGTTTGCGTGTACACCGGATATGGCAGCTGTATACACCACATCACCCGCTCCCGCATCAATTATCATTTTTCTATAGTCATCAGGTGCCATGCTTTCGTCAACATTGATGAACCGTGTGCCCATATAGGCCATGTCCGCACCCATTTGTAACGCCGTGGCAATATCGCGTCCGGTACTAATGCATCCAGATAGGACAAGGGTCTTGTTGTAGAATTTCCTAACCTCTGCCACAAGGCTCATGGGATTAAGGGTCCCGGCATGCCCTCCGGCACCGGCAGATACCAAAATAAGTCCGTCAACACCGGCTTCTGCAGCTTTTTCAGCATGCCTTTTTTTGATGATATCATGAAAAACAAGACCACCATAACTGTGAATGGCGTCCACAACCATGCTAACGGCACCTAATGAGGTAATGACCAGTGGCACCTTATACTTCACACATAACCTAATATCGGCTTCTACCCTTGGGTTTGTGGGGTGCACTACAATATTTACCCCAAAAGGGGCAGCTTTTTCCCCCGTTTCTTCCTCATACTTTTTGAGTTCAGAGGTAATCTCTATCAACCATTCCTCAAAGCCCTCGCTGGTTCGTTGGTTCAAGGCTGGAAACGTGCCCACAATACCGTTCTTACAACATTCTATCACCAATTTGGGACCAGAGATCAAGAACATGGGGGCAGCAATGGCAGGAAGTGATAGATCATTGATGAAATTGGCTTTTTGGCTCATATTGTTTGCTTTTAGGGTATGTGTTGGAATAAAGGTACGTCAATTCCGGACCAAGTGTCAAAGTTTTCCAAAACTATGGTATTTTTACAATTCCTATGCATGCATAACAAAAAAAATTAAATGTAGTGTATTTAAAAGAATTTGAAATCCGTTGGAGTGATGTGGACGCGAATCGTCATATGGCCAATTCAGCATATCTGAATTTTATGAGCCATACCCGTATGTCTTTTTTGATGGAGATGGGATTTGGCCAAAAGATTTTGTCACAACACCAAATTGGCCCTGTGGTATTTTACGAGCATATGTACTATTTTAAAGAAATATTTCCCGGAAAGCCCATTAAGGTCAGTTTGGAAGTGACCGGAATGAG
>JBFOLQ010000246.1:0-2572 GCA_040830145.1 Flavobacteriaceae bacterium
AAGCCTTTTTTAACAAATTGGAACAACTGCCCCAAATCCAGTTCATCATTTGTTTGGTCCGTATTGCCCATCTGTTATGATTTGAAAATTTGTAGTAAAATTTTGTCCGTTATCAAATACGTCGGTTTTACTCCCGTAGTGCCCAATCCTCCCGATGCCAGGGTACTGCCCGTCTTTAAGGGGTTATCAGAGGCATAGTACGCATAGCGGACTTTTACATCCTCCCTGATACTCTTCCTTATCTTGGAGGCCGATTGTATGGCTTTTTGATAATGCACTCCTTCCATTTCAAGTCCAATTACGTTCCAAGTGGATTCATAAAAGAACTGTAGTATGTCCTTGTTTTGCAGGGAGGTTCCCAAAACGGTCACCATGGCCCCTTCAAACACGTTTAATCCGTGGCCCTCAAAATCCTTGGCGCCCAGTTCATTGTTAAAGGGATAATTATCCGCTGTGCCCTCAAAGATATGTGCTGAAGGAATCATTAAATCCCCTTTATCCCCTTCAAGAATCCCGGCCTTTCCCATAATGGAAATGGAAGCCACGTCCAAAAATGTTTGTTCGCCCCCTTTCTTATAGGGTTTCAAAAACTCATCAATGGTCTCAAAGGCTTGCTCCCCAAAAGCGTAGTCCATTACAAAAATTACCGGTTTGTCATCTTCCTTTATGCCTTCCGGTAGCTCATAACAACATTGCCCACCACGGGCCCGTGCCATATCAAATATTTGCACATTTATATTGGTCCCCGACACATCCTCAATTTCAATCATCCCGTTCTTTTTGGCCAGGTTTACCACCTTTTTGCGCAAGGGTGCATTGGCGGCGGAGCTCAATGCCTCAAAAATGGCCAGTTTGGATTGGTCGCCAAATTCCTTTTCCAATGCCTTTTCGGCGAATAGGGAATTCATGACACTGTGCATATTGGCACTGATGATGTGTATGGGCCTTCCCAACAGTCCATTTTTTGCAAGTGTTTCCTTAATGGTCTGCGCCCACCGCTCTCCATGGATGTGATGAACAAAGCGTTCCCGCAGTAAATAACTGAAGGTGATGACCCGTTTTTCCCCCGTAATCTCTTCCTCTATGGCCAACTTGCCCAACCAGTAAACTATGTGTAGGAAACGTTCCGGGTTCTCCTTAGTGGCAAATTTTGAATACACGCCCATGATTTCCTCAAAAGAGCGTCCCAAAATATTGGCCGTATGAATCAATGCCACTTCCTTTTCAGCTTGGGGGAGTTTTTTCTTTTGTACAGCAGCTTCCAACTTTTGCCAATCCCTGATCGTTTTTTGGGTTTCCTCAATCAGGACCTTGTTGCAAATTTTTTCCGATTCAATGAACAAAAATGTCAAATGGGTAAGAATATCGTAGATATCAGATCGTCCCCGGGTAATCTCAATGTTCATTTGCTCAGCATCCACACGATAACAATTGCGCCGTCTTTTGGGAGGAACAATGGCCGTTAGGTGGGATTTTCCATATCCCTCATCAGAGGTGAGGTTTATGTATCTGCACTGCTCAATGCCCATGGGCAGACGCTCCAACACATAGACCAACCCTTCAAGTTCAGCTTTTTCCTCTGCAATGGATCCATAGATTTCTGGCCTCAATTGCAATAATGCACTTTTGATACTCTTACCTGAAACCCCGTTCGGCTTATAAAAACCGCGATTAAAAAGGTGCCGCATGGTCACATACAGGCGCTCAATGGCGTTGGTAGATTCTTGTGCTCTGGTAGTATGGGTATTAATTTCCATAGTTATGGACAAACCCCAAACGATGGTTTGGGGGCTTACAATGCTTGGACAAAATTACAAATAAAAGATATTTCCAATCTTTAGGTGTTCCACTCACTCAATTTTATAGGGATATAGCCCTTCCGCAACTTTTCGATCATTGGCCAAGCGTTGTACCTTGTTCTGTCCTCCCAATTTTCCTATGGACTTCATGTACTCCTTGAATCCTTTGTCCTTAATCCTGGTCACTTTAAGACGTTGCAGTACTTTTCCGTCAATAAGATCAAAATAATAACTGTTTTGTTCCTGGAGTGCTTTATCTAGAATGGCACTAAATGTGGGCATGTCATCGGGCTCTTTTTCAAACTCTATAAGCCATTCGTGAAAGGGCAGTTCATTGGCAGGTGGCACAATTTGTGGCGCCACGGTAAATTCATTTACTTGGGCATTCGTTCTTGAAACCGCTTCTTTCATCGCTTGCTCGACTTCTTTGGCTATGACGTGTTCCCCAAAGGCTGAGATAAAATGCTTGATCCTACCTGAAACGATTATTCTGTAGGGAGCAACAGAAATAAACTGAACGGTATCTCCCAAGTTATACGCCCAGAGACCTGCATTGGTAGAAATGATCATAACATAATTGACCCCTATTTCCACCTCCTTAAGTGTAATCCGTTTTGGGGTCTCGTCAAAAAACTCCTCGGCCCTTACAAATTCGTAAAAGATTCCTGCATCCAATAACAGTAAAAGTCCCGGTTCCGTTTGGGAATCCTGATAGGCAAAAAACCCTTCGCTCGCAGGAAAGAGTTCAATGCTGTCTATCTTTCGCCCCATTA
>JBFOLQ010000247.1:0-4309 GCA_040830145.1 Flavobacteriaceae bacterium
CATAATTATTTCAAGATCATTCGGAAGGATGGCACCGAGGAACGCCATGCCCTTGGGACCAATATTGCCTTGGAGAAAGGTGATATCGTTCGTTGTACCACCGCTACCGGGGGAGGATACGGAAACCCTAAGGACAGGCCCAGGGAGAAAGTGCTCCTAGATATCAAAAATGGATATATCACCCCTGGGGAGGCTAAAGAATACTATGGGGTTTAAGTGGTGGGGATATGAAGGTCTTTGACATCAAATATCCCTTGGGAACCCCAGACGATTTTCGCCACGGGCTGTACAATTTTTCAGATGTAGGATGTGGGCTGCAGTACGGAACGGGCTATTTGAAAAAAGGGATGAAAACTCCCATTGAAGGGGATTTTACGGTCCATGACCAAATGAAGATTGTGGTCATAGTGGAGGGAAAAGTGGCACTATCCCTAAAAAATGGACCTTCCAAACCGCTCGTAGTGTCTTCAGGAGATAGTTTTTTGGTAGAGCGGTTTGAAGCCCACTCCGGGGAAGCATTGGAAGATACGAAGCTCTTGTACATCCTTTTCGGGGCAACTCAAAATGACCTATCGGTCCAATAAAATGAAATAATGGACATTCAAATAACTAAGACGACAAAACCCAGATTGGCGGATTTCGATTTTTCCGACATCCCCTTTGGAAAGCATGTTTCTGACCATATGTTGGTCGCGGAATATGGGAATGGGAAATGGATGGATTGGCGCATTGTTCCATACCAAGCCTTCCCCATGGAGCCCAAATGTGTGACCATACAGTACGCCCAGTGCATTTTTGAAGGAATGAAGGCCACGATGGGCAAAGACCAGATTCCGGTCTTGTTCAGGCCCGAACTCAACATCAGGCGGTTCAATTTATCGGCGGAACGCATGTGTATGCCTACTGTTCCAGAAGACCTGTTCATGGAGGCCCTTAAGGCCATTGTCTCATTCGAAAAGGGTTGGATTCCCCAAGGGAAGGGGAAATCCCTGTATGTAAGGCCTACCATGTATGCGACCGGGAATGACCTAGGGGTAAAACCCTCCCATTCCTATCGGTTTGTCATTTTTACCTTACCAACGGATGTATACTATAGCCAGCCCGTAAAACTGGTCACCGAAAATACCTACATACGAGCTGTTCCGGGAGGTACCGGTGAGGCCAAAACAGGAGGGAACTATGCGGCTTCCCTGCTGCCGGCACAAAGGGCAAAGCAACAGGGATACGACCAGGTAATATGGTTGGAAGCCCCTGACTACAAAAAAATACAGGAGGTGGGCACCATGAATTTGTTTTTTGTGATTGATGATAAGGTAATCACCCCAAGACTATCCGGGGCGATTTTAAGGGGGACCACCCGTTTGACCCTGATGGAACTGTTGAAGGATAAGGACATAGTGGTGGCCGAACGGGACATTACCATTGATGAGGTTATGGAGGCCCATCACCAACAGAAATTACAAGAGGCCTTTGGTGTGGGTACGGCCGCAGTGGTATCCCATATTTCAGAAATCACCCATAAAGGAAAAAGAATAGTGTTGCCACCCGTTGCGGAGCGCACCATCGCCCCTATGTTATATCATGAGATAGAAGGATTGCGGTCTGGGGAAATAACAGATAAAAAAGATTGGCTGGTACCGGTCGCCCAAATGGAATATGAGCATTGAGAGAAATAAGGCATTTATTGCGGCAGGGTTGACGGCATTTACCTACGGGGCCACCTATCCGGTGGCAAAATCCATTATGCCGGTTCCCATGAAGCCCTATGGACTTACCTTGGTCAGGGTGATGGGGGCAACACTCTTGTTTTGGGTTGCCGCACTATGGGCCCCAAGGGAAAAAATCACCCCTAAGGGGTTTCTTTGGCTATTCGCCACTGCAGTATGTGGTGCGTCGCTCAACATGATATTCCTATTCAAGGGCTTGAGTTATACAAGCCCGGTCAACGCCTCTATCATTGTGCTAATGACCCCTTTGTTCGTATACCTGAACTCCTATATTTTTTTAAGGGAAAGGATACGCCCCATCAGGTTTATGGGGGTATTGATGGGACTGTTGGGAGCTTTATTGATCATCTTATCCAACAACTCCCTTGGGAAGTATGCAGGTTCCATTAAAGGGGATTTGTTGGTAATGGGCAGCCCTGTGGTGTACTCCCTCTATTTGATCATCATGGGAAAGTTGACCCGGGAGTACCACATTTTTACCATCACCAAATGGTCCTTGTTCTTTGGGGTGTTGATTGTATTGCCCTTTGGATACACGGAATTGACTGAGGTACCATGGTCCCATTTTTCGACGGCCCATTTTTTGGCATTGTCCTTTTTGGTCGTCGGGACCTCGTTTCTGGCTGTGTTGTTCACCTTGTATGCCCTCAAGTACATAAAGGCAAGTACGTTTAGTGTATTTATGTATTTACAGCCCATTTTCACAATGTTGATTATCTGGTCGGTTCTTGGCCAATCCGTTCACCCCATTCAGATTCTGGCCATGCTCCTCGTCTTTGGGGGGTGTTATTTGGCGGCCAATGACATAGCAATACGAAAATCAAAAAAAGATGGCACAAAAGAGTAAATGGAGTGATGTACCTGTGGAACAGGTCAACCCAAAAATGCAAAGGCAAATGATCTATGGCGATACGATCATGATTGCGAGAATGAAATTCAAGGATGGCTTTTTGGTGCCCTTGCACAGCCATGAAAACGAACAGGTGACCCAAGTACAGAAAGGAACAATCCGGTTTTGGTTTGGAGCCAATAGGGAACGGACGATGGATGTACATGCAGGAGAGTCAGTGGTGATTCCAGGGAACTTGCCCCATGAAGCCCTGATGATAGGTGACGTAGAGGAGACTGATACGTTTGCACCACCCCGTAAGGATTGGTTGGACGGTACGGATGATTATCTAAAGAAATAGCATGGATCTGGGATTAAAGGACAAAGTGGCATTGGTACTGGCCTCATCAAAGGGGTTGGGGAAACAGGTGGCTAAGGAATTGGCTGCGGAAGGTGCGCACGTTGCCATTTGCGGTACCAATCAAGGGACACTTTGGGAGACCAAGGCGGAAATAGAGCAAGCGACAAACTCAGAAATCCTGGCCGTACCCTGCGACCTGACTAAAAAGGAGGATAGGGAAAACCTGGTAAGTGTTGTAAAGGGTCGTCTAGGGAAAGTGGACATTCTTGTGACCAATATGGGAGGGCCACCTCCAGGGCCTTTTGAATCCTACGGATTGGAGGATTGGGAAGAGCTCTTCAACTTCTTGTTCCTAAGCGCCGTGGATATTATTAAACAGACCATTGCGGATATGAAGGCAAATGGGTTTGGACGGATTTTGTTGATTACATCCATTGCATCGAAGCAGCCCGTGGATAACTTGATTTCATCCAATTCCATGCGGGCAGGACTTGTTGGATTCATGAAAAGCCTGTCCAATGAATATGCCCCCCATGGTATTACGGTGAACAATATACTCCCCGGATTCACCAGGACCGAGCGATTGGACGAGCTCTTTGCCAATAGTCCCAACCTCAAGGAATCCAAAAGATACATTCCCATGAAACGATTCGGTACTCCCGAGGAGTTTTCAGCCGTGGTCACCTTTTTGGCAAGTGAGCGGGCCAGCTACGTGACAGGGGTTTCCATTCCGGTGGATGGTGGGTGGATCAAGGGAATTTAAAAAACCTAATGCAACAAAATGGAAAGGAACCCCTATGGAAAGAATAAACCAATGGAATCAAGACCAATATCTAAATGAAGCTACTGCAAACCACATATAGCGACCAAGGGTACCCTGATCACAATAACGAATTGCACCACTTTATGGGCGAGGGAATAGAGACCACCGTGGGAACGGTATTTCTCAAAAAAGGCAGCCGAATTCCGGAGAAGGGGCATTCCCGTCACCCCTTCAATGAGGTTTCCATTATTGTGGAAGGGCATATAGAAATGGTAGATGAAGGGAACAAGGTCATTGGGCACCTTAAAAAAGGGTCCATTGTATGCATTACTGCCGGAGAACCCCAAGCGGGAAACGTTTTGGAAGATACCCGCTTGATATATGTGTTGAACCAATTAAGATGATAGGGATGGATACGTTTAAGGCAATACGGTTTCACAGAACGGGAGGTCCTGAAGTCTTGCAATTTGATCAGGTGCCCCAACGGGTGCCCATTGGGGAGGAAGTACGTATAAAGGTCCATGCCTTTGCCTTGAACCAAGCGGATATCCTTTTTTTCAACGGGTATCACTATACCCTGCCCCAATTCCCATCCAGGATTGGTTCAGAGGCCGTGGGTGAAGTAGTGG
>JBFOLQ010000248.1:0-4797 GCA_040830145.1 Flavobacteriaceae bacterium
CCCAAAAGTGTTTGGAGGGCTATGGAATTGAACTCAGAGGTGGTTTCTTCCTCTATCCCAACCGAGTCCCCTACGACCCTTAGATGCTCTTCCTTCCTAAATTTTTGGAGGATGGTATTGACCGTAATCCGCTTGATCCATCCTTCAAAAGATCCTTTGGATTTGTATTGGCCAATTTTTTCGAAAATGGTCATAAAACTATCGTGCAAATTGTCCTCAGCCTCCATTTTATTGCGCGCATATTTTAGGCAAATGCCATACAGCACAGGGGAATAACTTCTATAGAGTTCTTCCTGCGCCTGACGGTCGCCTTTTGCACACATTTTTATGAGTTCCTCAAGACCCAAAGTTTCCGTATGGTTATTTTCCAGGGCAATACCAAGCCCTTACTTGCCTTTTACGGGGACCTCTACCTCGATAAACTGGGCATCCCCATCGGCATCGTCACCAGTATAAAACCTAAAAAGGTAGTCATTGGTATACAATACCTCAAATTTGAACGATTGGGTTACCTCTTGGGCATTTTCAACACACTCCTCTTTCTCGAGTACAGTACCTATGGCCACTACATTTCGAGTAGTGACGGCCGATTTGGTAACATCGAACCCTTCAATTAAGGTACAGTCATCTGGTCGTACCATGGTTACCTTAATATCATAGACACCGTAAAGCTCAAATTCATCCGGTACCTCAGCAGCGGTAATTTTTAAGGCCTCATAGTGAAAATTCACCCCATCATCGTCCAAACTGCACGATTGGAATGAGAATATACTAAAAATCAGAAAAAGAAAGGGGAAAGACTTTTTCATAAGCAACAAGATTTTCCCTATAGATGGTCGTTGCCTATGAAGGTTGCGTTAAAAGTCCTTAAAATTAACGTTAATCACTTAATGTGGCCAGGGCTTCCCGAATCTTGCCCTCCAGTTCCTCCAATAGTTCAGGGTTGTCTATCAAAAGCGATTTTACCGCATCACGGCCCTGTCCCAATTTGGTATCGCCATAACTGAACCAAGACCCACTTTTTTTGATGATTTCGAACTCCACGCCCAAATCGATGATCTCCCCTGTTTTGGACACCCCTTCACCATACATAATATCAAATTCCGCGGTCTTAAAGGGAGGGGCCACTTTGTTCTTTACCACTTTTACCCGGGTCTTGTTGCCCTGTACAGTACCATTACTGTCCTTGATTTGCGTCGATCGGCGAATGTCCAATCGCACGGAAGCATAGAATTTTAGGGCATTACCTCCCGTAGTGGTCTCAGGGTTGCCAAACATGACGCCTATCTTTTCACGCAACTGGTTGATAAAGATAACCGTGCACTGGGTTTTGCTAATGGATCCTGTGAGCTTGCGTAGGGCTTGCGACATCAAACGGGCATGGAGCCCCACTTTTGAATCACCCATCTCACCTTCGATTTCACTTTTGGGCGTCAAGGCGGCCACAGAATCAATAATGACAATATCAATGGCGCCAGAACGAATAAGATTATCCGCAATTTCAAGGGCTTGTTCCCCATTGTCTGGTTGGGAAATGATCAAATTATCAATATCAATCCCCAATTTTTGGGCATAGAAACGATCAAAGGCATGTTCTGCGTCGATAAAGGCTGCGATACCCCCATTTTTTTGGGCCTCGGCAATGGCATGTAGGGTAAGGGTTGTCTTTCCCGAAGATTCAGGACCATAAATTTCAATGACACGTCCACGGGGATATCCTCCCACTCCCAAGGCAATGTCAAGTCCTAGAGATCCAGAGGGAATCACCTCAACATCTTCCACTACGCGGTCGCCCATCTTCATTACGGCGCCCTTGCCATAGGTTTTGTCAAGTTTGTCCAAGGTCAACTTCAGGGCCTTGAGTTTGGCTTCTTTTTCAGAACTCATCTTTCGGGTTTCAAAAATTAGGGACGCTAAAATACCATTTCTTTTTGCTTTTGGCAATGCAGAGGATACCAGGTTATTGACAAAGGCCAACAATCTAGGGGACAAATTTCCCATTATTCCCTAAAACAGAAACTTCCATTCCGGGGCAAATTTATTTTAGGGGAACCGGTTACAAAAGGGGATGAATATGGGGAAAGAAGAGACAAGAACGAAGAGGATAGATAATAAAAAGAGTGAATGGAAGATGGACAGCTGCAAGTCTTACAGCGACCTGTGCTGAGCCTGTTGAAGCAAGCGGTCTTATGTCTTACATCTCATATCTTTTTGGTTTTAATTTCATAGCATATTGAAAAACAATAAAAAATGGGTTATGTAGAATTTTCAATTGGGATTTTGTTACAGGTCAAAAATAGAAAAGCACCAGAAGGAATGGAGGTAATTGAGGGGAACAGATTAATTTTTTGGTGCAGCGGCATTACTGTCCGAAACTTTGGAAAATAGACCGTTTCACTGCTAGAACATAGAAAAAAGACTAATGAAAATCAGTGAAGTATGAGTTTTCGGCTCTTTGAAAAGGGGAATTTCAAAAAAATATCTTTTTGGGCAAAAAGCCAAGTTTTCAGGATAGGATTGTTTTTAAAATGCTGAAAATAAGAGAGTCTTTGTTCTTGCGTCTTGAAGCGGAGCGGTCTTATGTCCAACTTTCGGATGCTTATGGTGCAGCGGATAGAATAAAATCGTTTTGGAAACGCAACCTTTTCCACAATGATGCATCTAGATGAAAATGGCAATGCTAACTCAATTATAAATCCTCTGTTTTTAGTGTTCTGGATGCAGGGGGAACAATTGCCGACCGTAGGTTTTTTGGTTAAGAATGCTATGAAAAAGAAAATAGGTCGGTCACAAAAGGGTCTTGATACTACATCAAGGCCCTTTTTTGTTAGCCCTTGTTACCCGTTTTGAGGATAAGGGGCTTTGAAGCTTTCACTTTTTTATGGGAAGGAACATGGAACCCAAAATCTTGGTGGATGGAACGCCAAGATGCTCTATTTTTTTGATGGACAGGCGGTAAAACGTATCTTTGCGGACATTTTTCGCCTATGACCACTACAGATCAAATAGAGTTGATGGCACCTGCCGGGAATTTTGAATCCTTGCAGGCAGCATTGGACTATGGGGCTGACTCTGTTTACTTTGGGGTTGAGCAACTTAATATGAGGGCTAGGGCGAGTATTAACTTTACGCTTGAGGACCTTCCCGAGATTGCCAGACGTTGTCAGGAAAAGAATGTACGTACTTACCTCACCCTCAATACCATTATATACGATCACGACCTTTCGGTAATCAAGACCTTATTGGATGCGGCCAAGGCAGCAGGGCTTACGGCCGTCATTGCCATGGACCAGGCCGTTATCGCCTATGCCAGGCAAATAGAAATGGAAGTACATATTTCCACCCAAATCAATATTACCAATATTGAGACGGTAAAATTCTATGCCATGTTTGCGGATACGATGGTGCTTAGCCGTGAATTGAGTCTACGGTAGGTAAGGAAGATATGTGAACAGATTGAGAGGGAGCAGATCAAAGGTCCCTCAGGGAAGTTGGTGGAAGTGGAAATTTTTGGGCATGGGGCACTATGTATGGCAGTATCAGGCAAGTGCTACCTGAGTCTTCATTCCCATAATTCCTCAGCCAATCGCGGTGCCTGTAAGCAAAACTGCCGGAAAAAGTATACGGTCATTGATCAAGAAAGCGTATTTGAGATTGAGCTCGACAATGAATACATGATGTCTCCCAAGGATTTGTGCACCTTGGATTTTTTGGACCAGGTAATTGATTCAGGGGTAAAAGTGTTGAAAATTGAGGGCCGGGGGAGGGCCCCTGAGTATGTGGCAACCGTAATTAAAACCTACAGGGAGGCCATTGATGCCCACTACGCGGGCAACTATACCCCAAAAAAGGTAAAAACCTGGATGGCAGCACTTGAAAAAGTGTACAATCGAGGTTTTTGGAGTGGCTATTACCTTGGACAAAAGGTGGGGGAGTGGAGTGACGGTCCTGGTTCACATGCCACCCAAAAGAAAGTGTACGTAGGCAAAGGGGTACATTACTATCCAAAGACGGAAATAGCCGAGTTTAAAATTGAGGCCTATGAAATTAAAGAAGGAGATCGGTTATTGATAACGGGTCCCACAACCGGGGTACAGGAAATTGATTTGGGAGAGATGATGGTGGACGATGTGTTTGTCACCCAGGCCAAAAAAGGGGATAGTTGTACCCTTAAAACCGGATTTAGGATACGGCCTTCGGACCGGCTTTACAAAATAGTGCCACAGTAATATGGTGGTGGTTACGCTACAGCGCAACAAATGCATTGGGTGCAACTATTGTGTTGAATTGGCCCCTAGGCAATTTCAAATGTCCAAGAAGGATGGGAAGAGCGTATTGATCAGGGCCACTGAAAAAAAGGGGTTCCACACCTTGAAATCCCATGATGATAGTATCTACGAAAACTGTGCTGAAGCCCAAAAGGCCTGTCCCGTGAAGATAATTACAGCGAAGCGAAGGTAGCGGACCGCCTTCTATAAATTATCTTATCTTTACTACCTAAAATAATACGAACCTTATTTTGGTGCCAAGGGAAAGCCTTAGGGCCAAATCAAGATATAAAATATGGGTTGTATCAGTTGTTCAACCAGCAAGGATGGGCAACCTCGAGGGTGCAGGAACAATGGCACCTGTGGTACCGATGGTTGCAATAAATTAACGGTTTTTGACTGGCTCTCGAATATGTCATTGCCTAGTGGTGACAGTCCTTTTGATTGCGTTGAGGTACGCTTTAAAAATAGTCGGAAGGAATTTTTTAGAAACACCGACACCCTTTCCCTTGCCATTGGAGATATAGTC
>JBFOLQ010000249.1:0-4663 GCA_040830145.1 Flavobacteriaceae bacterium
GAAAAGTCCTCCGTTCGTATCAGTTCCTTGGTCTTGGCATAATTATACTGATTATCAATGGTCTTTATATCCACCGAAATTCCTAAACGGGCAATGGAATCCGCCGCCATTTGGGCACCGGAATACATGGAAAGGCTCAAGGTCGTCCAACTGGGCATTTTCAACCTATCCTCTGTACTTTCCTCATCCAAGGCATTAAACCTATTCAGTCTAAAGGGGAGCATAAAGAGCATTTTGGGTCTATGTGCCCTATTGACACTGTCCGGTAAGCTCACCTTATCGAGTACCAATGCATTTCGGACCTCAAAATCCCCTGATAGGTCTTTCGGAAGTTTCAGGACCATTCCCGCCTTTAGGCCATCCCTCAATTCAGGGTTCAACTCCACTAATTCCCCATAGGACATTCCCAATTTGCGGGTAAGGCTGAACTCAGTTTGTTTGGGCTTGACCTCATAAAAAATGAAGTTATCCGTGTTAACGGTTCCGGGGTCTATTCTTTTTTCTGGAATGCGTATTACCATCCCTTCCTTAAGGCCTCCCCTTTCAGTTATCTCCGGATTCACCTTGATCAACTCCTCGGCCCCAATCCCGAATTTTTTTTCCAAGCTATAGAAAGTCATCTTGGGGGGCACCGTATAGGAGGTATATAATTGGGTCTCCTGGTTTCCCAGATCACTACCGGGCCGTTTTGGCATCTTAAGCTTTTGTCCCTCCTGAATATAATCCGTTGTCTTGGAAAGGGTGGGATTAAGGGATAACATACTATCAATGGAGATTCCATAGGTATGGGCAATACTCCAACGGGTCTCCTTGGGAGCTACGGTATATTCCTCAAATAGACTTTCGTCCATTTGGGATTGTTCTGTAGTATCCCCTGACTTTTCCCTATGGTACTTGGGTATCCGTAACACCATTTTTTTACGCAATTGCGATGCATAAAGCTCGGGGTTGTACTTTTTAATGTCCTCCTCGGTAATGTGGTACCGTTTGGCAATACCATAGAGTGTCTCCTTTCGTTGCACCGTATGGGATGTAAAGCCAATAGGCTCTTCCTGTGTCGGTTTTTTGGACTCTGTCTCAGGACCACTAAGCACTTCTTCCTTGGAATCGTTCTTTTGGGCATCCAACGGAATGACCAAAATAGTATTGCGCTCCAGGTCGCTATTGGCATCCTTAATCTCGCGGTTGTATTCCAGGATACTGTTGACCGGCACGCCATATTGGTTCGCAATATCAGAAAGGGTCTCCCCTTTTTTGACCGCATGGGTCTTAAAGCGTTGTGCGTTGACAACAAAACCCATCATACTGATTGTCAATACCAAAGCCGTTTTTAAAAATCTGTCCATGGTCATTCCCATTCAATGGTGGCGGGTGGTTTAGAGCTGATATCATAGACCACCCTGTTTACACCGGGTACTTTATTGATTATATCGTTCGAAATCTTTTGCAAAAATTCATAGGGCAAATTTACCCAATCGGCCGTCATGCCATCCGTGCTCTCCACAGCACGCAGGGCCACACATTTTTCATAGGTTCTTTCATCCCCCATTACCCCTACACTATTTACGGGCAATAACATGGCCCCGGCCTGCCATACGGTATCATATAATCCCCATTTTCGGAGCCCATCGATAAAAATGGCGTCAACCTCTTGTAAAATAGCCACTTTTTCGGCGGTGATGTCCCCCAATATCCGTATGCCCAATCCCGGGCCGGGAAAAGGATGGCGTCCCAAAAGTTGGGCATCGATCCCCAGGCTTTTTCCTACCCTCCGAACCTCATCCTTAAATAGCATTTTCAAGGGTTCTATCACTTTTAATTTCATAAAATCGGGCAAACCGCCCACATTGTGATGGCTTTTGATGGTGGCCGATGGCCCCCCGGTCGCCGATACCGACTCAATTACATCGGGGTAGATGGTCCCTTGTCCCAACCACTTGGCATCCTCTATCAAATGTGATTCATCGTCAAAGACATCAATGAACACACCACCAATGATCTTTCGTTTCTTTTCGGGATCACTTTCCCCGGCCAATGCTTTCAAAAAGCGTGCCGAAGCATCCACTCCCTTTACATTAAGCCCCATGCCCTCGTATTGTTTCAATACATCCTGGAACTCATTCTTCCGCAACAGGCCATTGTTCACAAAGATACAGTGCAACTGACGGCCAATGGCCCTGTGGAGCAAAACGGCCGCCACAGAGGAATCCACCCCTCCTGAAAGGCCTAGTATTACTTTTTCATTCCCAACCCTATTTTTAAGTGCTGCAACCGTGGTTTCCACAAAAGCATCAGGGGTCCATGTCTGTTCCAAGCCAGCGATATCCACCAAAAAATTCTCGAGCAGTCGTTTTCCATCCGTGGAATGGTATACCTCCGGATGAAACTGTATGGCATAAGTATCCTCACCTTGAAACTTGTAGGCAGCATTCCTAACATCATCGGTACTGGCCAAAAGTTCAGTGCCCTGTGGCAACTGCTGTATCGTGTCGGCATGGCTCATCCATACTTGTGTTCCCTCCTCTATACCTTCAAAAAAAGGTGATTCTTTCCGAATAAAACCTAGATGGGCCCTCCCGTATTCACGGGTATTCGATTTTTCAACCACTCCTCCATTTTCATGGGCCAAATACTGTGCCCCATAACAAATGCCCAATAATGGCTTTTTTCCCTTTATTTCAGACAGGTCAGGTCTTGGGGCATCAGCGGCCCTCACGGAATAGGGAGATCCGGACAAAATCACCGCCTTGTACGGGGATAGGTCACTGGGAATATGCGTAAACGGTTTTATTTCAGAGAAAATGTTCAGTTCACGTACACGCCTTGCTATGAGTTGGGTATACTGTGAGCCAAAATCAAGAATCAGGACATTATTTTGCATGGGCAAAAATAATCAAATGAAGTTAAGGCAAAACTTTATTTTCCATTTGCAGCCTACCTAAGGTCCACTGCATTTCAACGATTGAAGTCTACTGAACGGCGAACACCAAAAAATTTTATCCAATTTTTATACGCTTGGGCGAATGTCTTTTATAGATTCTTATATATGGAATAATATTGCCATGGAAATTTAATTGTCTAGCTATCAATTGATCTGCGATTAAATACTTCCAAACTTTAAGTCCCAAACTTAAAACCATAAACAAGACTCCTATGAACCTACGACCATCACGTCCCGGCTGTGGAGCAATCAAATAAGAAAAATTAGGTAATCCGATAACGATTTGGCAAGGGGCCGGTCCCCATGTCCCATCAAAAATTTAAAATCAGTATATATGACCAAATTTCTACATTCAATTACCGTTCTTTTCCTCTTACTGTGCAGCGCCACAGGAGTGGCGTCAGGTATTGACGGTACTACCAAAAAGAACGTGGAAAGTGACGAATCCTGTGATTTATACAACGCAGGTGAAATTACCGGGCCCATTATCGCATGTCCGGATGAGACGTTTGACATAAAGAACGTATCACTGCCCAGTACCAATGCCGCTGCATTGGAATACGTGTGGTTGAGAACCACGGATGCCGTTCCTAATGCGAATACGGCAGACATGGTGCCCAACTCCAACAGTGCCCAAATTTCAGCCTCCATTACGCAGGACACTTGGTTCAGAAGGTGTTCAAGGCCGGCGAACTGTGGATATACCAACTATCCTGGGGAAAGTGAATGGGTGTTGGTAAAGGTTGGTGAAGAGCCCACCGTTGACATAACTCCCAGTACCACAGAGGAAATATGTATAGGAGAGGAGGTCACATTGACTGCGAATGCGGAAAATACATGTTCCGACATAAGCTCTGTTTACAAAATAAGTGATGCGGTAGCCCCTGCCAGTTGTTTTCCAACACCCGGTACAGGGGTTGTCTTTCAAAGAGGTGCAGGATGTGCCGGAAGCCATACCATTTGGAAGGCCGGTAACGACTTGATCCTTAAGGTGTATAATAATGGAACCGCCCATATTACGGGAACCATTACCAATAATGGACAAATCGGTGAAATGGACATCATGCTCACTGATTATGCCAGTTCCGGTAGTACTTGGAACGCAACCTGTTATAAAAATGGAATCAGTGGTCCAGAATCGTACTATACCGATTTCTATGGATCTATTACCATTAATGGGCAAGCCCACACCGTAAGGCCTAAATCCAATTCAGGCCAACACTACATATTGGCCGATGGGGCTTCTTTTGATTCAGCACAATACGGCCTTGGGGCCTGGACCGGTGGATCTTTTGGTGGATGTACCGAATGGTTCGGTGACCTGACCGATATCACTTCAAGCTATTTAAACAATTCCGTTTCATATCTATGGTCCACTGGGGATACCTCCCAAACCATTACGGTAAGTCCTACGACGACTACCACGTATTCAGTAAACGTTACAGGTTGTAATGGGTGTTCAACCACTGCCCAGGTTACCGTAAATGTTGAAAATGATACGGATGGTGATGGTATTTCTGACAGCTGTGATACCTGTGAAGGTAGTGATGACAGTGCCGATGCCGATGGCGACGGTGTGCCTGACGGATGTGATACGTGTGCCGCCGGGGACGACAATACTGACACTGATGGCGATGGTGTGCCAGATGCCTGTGACGCCTGTGAGGGAAGCGATGATAGTGCCGATGCCGATGGCGACGGTGTGCCTGACGGATGTGATAC
>JBFOLQ010000250.1:0-5949 GCA_040830145.1 Flavobacteriaceae bacterium
AACACATGAAAAATCTATTTCCCTGGTGGGTCAGGGTTCCCGTAATTTTCTTCCTCATCTTTGGATTGATGGAGTATTTTATAGACTCGGGCGATCAACCCGCCTTTATCGCATACCCTATTACACAGTTCTTCCTTGTTATGGTGCTCATTTTGTTGATTGCCATAGAATTGATTGTAAAATCCGTGGAGAATATCATGGTAGGCACCCTCTCAGAGGAAGCCAAGACACGCTACTACACCCAAAAAGATGAGGGTGAATGGGAATGGGGCAAAAAAATGATGGGTCGTTTGACCCGCAGTCGTGCCATTGAGGAAGAAGAGGAGATTATTCTGGACCATAATTACGATGGCATTCGTGAATTGGACAATACCCTGCCCCCATGGTGGGTGGGTCTTTTTTGGGCGACCATCATTTTTGGGGTTATTTACCTCATTCGTTTTCATATTGTTGGGGATTATACCCAAAAAGAGGAATTTGAAACGGAGATGGCCCAAGCACGACTGGAAGTGGAAGCCTACAAAAGAACCGCCAAAGACCTTGTGGATGCTTCCACCGTGGAACTTTTGACGGAAGCCAAGGACCTCAGTGCCGGTAAGGCTATTTTTGAGACCAGTTGCGTAGCTTGCCATATGGCTGACGGAGGTGGTGGTATTGGACCCAATCTAACCGATGACAATTGGATTTTAGGTGGGGGCATCAAGAACGTATTTAACACTATCTCTGAAGGAGGTCGTGATGGCAAGGGCATGGTAGCTTGGAAACAAAGCCTAAAACCAGCGGAAATTGCGCAAGTGGCCAGTTATATCCTAACCCAGTTTCCTGGAACCACCCCTGCCAATCCAAAGGCTCCGGAAGGGGAGATATGGGAAGACCCCAATGCCACTGATAACACTGGGGAAACACCTCCGGAACAATCCGTGGATTCTGTAACCGTGGTCACAGAGGAAACCGAATGAAACCTCCTTTACGGCGTAAATTTATTTTAGTTGAGCCCGCCTTGCCGTCGAGGCAGGTCCGTCACAAAAGGGGATGGATATGGGGAAATAAGTGACAAGAACCAAGAGACAGGAGACAAGAGACAAGAGACAAGAGACAAGGGAATAAAAAAAAGAGCATAAAAGATGGACATGTGCAAGTCTTATAGCGAAGCGGTCTTGCGTCTTACGTCTTGTTTGATTTAGACCTTAATTTCATAGTATGTTGAAGAATAATTATTTAACATAGACGTATTCGAGTGAAATAAGGAATTTATAGGTCAAAAAACCATTTGAATGGCACAGGACCAGGAAAATTTCAGGGATTCCATCGGGACCATAGATGACGAAGGCAAAAGGGCCTGGATCTATCCCAAAAAACCGAGTGGAAGATTTTATCGCAACCGTAAATATGTAAGCTACTTTTTATTGGCCTTTTTGTTCATTGCCCCTTTTGCAAAGGTCAATGGCAACCAGTTTTTGATGTTCAATGTATTGGAGCGGCGGTTCAATATCTTTGGTTTTCCCTTCTGGCCCCAGGATTTTCACCTCTTTGTGATATCCATGATCATTGGGGTAATTTTCATTGCCCTGTTCACTGTGGCATATGGCCGTATCTTTTGTGGGTGGATGTGTCCCCAGACCATTTTTATGGAAATGGTATTTCGCCGTATTGAGTTTTGGATTGACGGTGACCGCAACCAACAACGAAAACTGGACCGTCAAAAATGGAATGCCGAAAAGATACGGAAGCGACTCATAAAATGGACCATCTTCTTTTTGATTTCCTTTCTGATAGCCAATGTTTTTCTAGCCTACTTAATCGGTAGTGACCGCTTGCTCAGATATATTACCGAAGGCCCCATGAGCCATTTGGGCACATTGGCCCCACTATTGATATTTACCCTGGTTTTCTATTTTGTCTTTGCATGGTTTAGGGAACAGGTGTGCATCATTGCTTGTCCCTATGGCCGTATGCAAGGGGTGTTATTGGACAACAAATCCATTGTAGTGGCTTATGACCATAAAAGGGGTGAAGGGGAAAACGGGCGAAAGAAGTTCCGTAAAAATGAGGACCGCCAGGCACTGGGACATGGTGATTGTATAGATTGCATGCAGTGTGTACATGTTTGCCCCACAGGAATTGATATCCGTAATGGCACCCAGTTGGAGTGTGTAAATTGTACCGCCTGTATTGATGAATGTGACACCATTATGGAAAAAATCAACCTCCCAAAGGGGTTGATTCGCTATGCCAGTGAAAATGAAATCGTCAAAAATGAAAAATTCCGATTTACTCCCAGGCTCAAAGGTTACACAGGCGTATTGGCGATTTTGACAAGTGCCTTGATCGCCATGCTCTTTTTGCGAAATGACATTGAAGCCTCCATTTTAAAAATATCCGGACAGCAATACATCAAGAAAGAGAATAACGTCATTAGCAATATTTACAACTATACACTTGTAAACAAAACGAATAGGGATGTTCCCAATATTTCCTTTAAATTAATTGGCATTAAAGGAGCAATACAGATAATTGGGGAGGAGGAAGTGACCATTCCTGCGAGGGAAGCAAAGGAGGGTACAATTTTTATCGATATATCCAGTGAAGAATTGAAGCAGCATGAAAACAAGCTTAAAGTTGGTATTTATAGTGAAGGGCAATTGATTGAGACCACTACGGCCCAATTTATGTCGCCTCAAAATTATTTTTAGATTATGAAACCGGCATGATTAAAATAATCATTAAATACAGAGTGAAATGATTATTATAATCATCAAAGGCTACATGCCCGTGCTAAGTGTGGCCGAAGTATGACGATTGAAAAACAATAAAAATAAACATATGAAACTTCCATTACGACGCAAAATTTTCAAAGAGGAATCCGTCACAAAAGGGGATAAATAAAGGAAGGGGCAAGAACCAAGAGTCTGGAATCAAGAAAAAAGAAGATAGAAAATAGAGGATAGATTTATCTTACGTCCTAAGTCCAACATCTTATATCCTTTTCGATTTTAACTCGAGTTTTATAATATAATTTAAATCAATTGTTTAACTTAATATTATTCGTGTGAAATTAAATTGGGGAACCGGTATTGTCATCGCCTTTATAGCGTTCATTTGTTTTATCATGTTTTTCGTTCTAAAGGCAACTCTTGATGATTCCATTGAACATTCCCTGGTGACCAGTGATTATTACAAACAAGAACTGAACTTCCAGCAGGAAATCGACGCTGAACAAAATGCCATTGTGGATAGAGTACGTCCAACGGTCACCAAGATTGCCGATGGGATACAGATTGTTTTCCCCAACCCCCCCGAATCTGGCGAATTCAAGGGCACGGTGTTTCTATACAGGCCGTCCAACGATCGATTGGACTTTGAAATGCCCCTACTCCTATCCAATGGTCGTTTTACCATACCCCAAAATAGACTGGTTGCAGGTAGGTGGAACCTAAAAATTGCATGGGAATACGCAAACAAGCCCTATCTCTTTAAAAAGAACATTACGTACTGACATGATGTGGTCCGCCTTCGTACTGGGACTTATGGGAAGCCTTCATTGTATGGGCATGTGCGGCCCCATTGCCCTAATGCTACCAATACACCGGGAAGCTCCCCTAAGTAAATGGACCAAAGTGTCCCTATATCATATGGGAAGAATCCTTACCTATGCACTGATTGGGCTTATCTTTGGCCTTATCGGTAAGGGGCTCCATTTGTTTGGTTCACAGCAGACCTTGTCAATAACCATTGGTATCATCATGATCATCATGGCGCTCTTACCACAAAAAATAGCCCCACAGCTGAAAATCCTAGCGCCCTACCTGAGGTGGGTGGGCCATATAAAATCGCGCTTGGGCACATTATTACAGAGACGGGGAAATGATACCTTTTTGACCCTCGGCTTCCTCAATGGTTTTTTGCCCTGTGGGCTTGTTTACATGGGCCTGGCAGGGGCACTGGCCATGGGTTCTGCCCTAGAGGGTGCCTTCTTTATGGCCCTTTTTGGGGTAGGTACCGTTCCCATGATGACGGCCATTATCCATATGGGCTCACAAATAAGGCCCCATACCCTTCAAAGAATCAAAAAACTAATTCCCGTAGTGGTAATCCTTATCGGGGTGCTTTTTATTGTCAGGGGATTGGGGTTGGGCATTCCCTACCTATCCCCAAAAATGATGGCCGAACCCGCTGCTTCTGCGATACTGGAATGTCACTGATTCTTTCCTATCCAGTATTTTAACCCATTTAATTGTATGAGGCCACTCAGGTGTAGCACAACGTTGTCATATTTTTCAGAAACGATATAAAAAAGGGGAGGTTAAAACCTCCCCTTTTCCGGTGACCTTATTTTAACCAACTAAATCTTGAAGGTCACCACAGGAACCGTACTGTGATTGGCAATATCCTCCCCTATACTGCCCATAAAGAAATGGGCCAATCCCTTGCGTCCATGGGTGGGAATACCGATAATATCGGCCCCTACGTTGTCACTGTATTCCAAGATCCCTTGTTCCACGCTATAGCCATTATGGATATCCACTTCAACACCCATATTGACCTTGGCCAGAAAGGCGGTGATTCGTTCGTAGGCATCCTTGGTGCTCAAAAATTTATCCCCAGGGGTATTGATGTACACCAGTTGCAGATTGGCCCCCATTTTATCGGCAAATGTCCTAGCCTTCTCCAAGGCAGGGATATTCTCCTCCGTAAAGTCACAAGCAAAGACAAATTGGTCAATTGAGAATCCCTTCATCTCTTCTTTCACCACCAGTACCGGTATCTCCGAATTTCGCACCACTTTCTCGGCATTGGAGCCCACGAAGAGCTCTTTTAGTCCGTCAACCCCATGTGAACCCATGACCACAAGATCGGCCCCATGTTCCTTTCCTACCTCATCAACTTCCGAAAACACTTTGTAGTGCTTTACAATGGGGGTTATCTTTATACCTTTTAAATAGGGCTTGTCCAGAAACTCGCCAAACCGCTTTTCAGCCAATTTGATCCAGAACACCGTTTGCTCGGGGTGCATCCCCTCTGCAGAGGATATCATGGCATGGTTCAGTTCCAACATATGCAATGCCAAAAGCTCTGCATTATGCTTTTTGGCCAGGGAAGCGGCCACTTGAAGGGCATACTCAGAGTGCTCAGAAAAATCAAGGGGTACTATTATTTTTTCCATACCAACTATTTTTAAATTAAACGGTCATGGAGAATTGCTTCTTATCAGAAGCTGTTCCATGAAGGTAAGCGTCAAACATCATACAAATATTTCTTACAAAGGGCTTTCCCTTCCTGACAATTTGCAATCCTCTCTCATGAATTTTTATTAGGCCATCGCTTTGCATGACCCCCAATCTATCCAATACCCTATCAAGCTCTTCAAACTGTAAGGTCTCATTGGGCCAGGCCGTCTCGAAACGACACATTAGATTAAGGATATGCCTACGGATGACCTGATCTTTTTGGGTCAGTACATGCCCCCGATATATGGGCATGATACCATTGTCAACCAAATGCTGATACTCTTCCACACTCTTCACATTTTGCGCATAGCCATACCAGCTGTCCCCTATACTGGATGCCCCCAAACCAATGAGCAATTGGGTTTTTGAAGCCGTGTACCCCATAAAGTTCCGGTGTAATGTTCCCACTTCAGCAGCACGGTACAAATGATCGTGGGGCAAGGCAAAATGATCCATTCCTATTTCCACATAACCCGCCTCCAGCAATCGCTTTTTGGCTACTTCATATTGCCTTCTCTTCCTTTCGGGAGAAGGCAGATCGGTATCTTTGAACCCTCGTTGTCCATTTCCCTTTTTCCACGGTACATGGGCATAACTATACAATGCAATCCTATCGGGCCGTAAGGCCTTTGTCTTCTCTATGGTATCCTCAATATCGCTTACGGACTGCTTGGGAAGCCCATAGATCAAATCATGGCCCACCGAAACATACCCCATCTCC
>JBFOLQ010000251.1:0-3468 GCA_040830145.1 Flavobacteriaceae bacterium
CCAATTCTGCAGGATATTCGCGATCGTTGAGAATGCCGTGTTTAAATATATTTTCCACAAAATGAACCAATACTAGGCTGGGTATGGGTTGATGGCCGACCACCCCCTCTACCACGTAATCAAAAAATAGATTGTCCTCAAAGCGTTTTCGTTGAAAATAGATATAGTCGGTGATAAACTGAATTTCTTTGTTCAGGGGCATGACTTCCTGGTCCGCTTCATAGGTCACATAGCGCAATAGTTTGGACAACCTCTGTATATCCCTCGCAGTTTCAGGTCGTGTATCAATCAGTTCAGCATAGAAGGTGTTGAGGGTGTTGAACAAAAAATGGGGTTCCAATTGGGTCTTTAACAGACTTAATTCCGCTTTTTTATGTGCTATCTGCATTTGGTACATCCGCTCATTGTTCGTGACAAATTCAAACAATAAATAGAGCGAAGTGCTAAAAAGCAGGGCCTTGGTAACGTGGTATGAATTGTCCATGACATAAAACCCGAAGCTTCGTGAACCCTCCAGGTAATTATGTTGCCCAACCATTGAGTAGACAAGTATTTCATCCAACAAAAATCGTGTCCCCGCATACACCAAATAGAGTACTACCACCACCACTATGAAAAGTAAAATCTTCCTTCTGGCAATCGTTCTAGGACATACTAGATAAAAATTCAGAAAATATACCAAGGAAAAGACAAGATAGTAATTGATAAGGTAGAAGAAATATGGGTATTGAAACCTCTGTAGGAAATCATTGGGGGCATTCAGGACATACGCTCCGAACATGTCCATAAACACAATGACCGCAAAAAGAGCCGCATGATATTTCCAATGGTTCTTAAAAGCGTGCATCCAACGAAAATATTCAAATTTACCCTAGGGCTCTCCATTTTTCCGCGAACCCGCCTTTTTCCTATACCAAATGGCAATAGCACCCATCCAACCGACATACCATCCTCTTTGTGGGGTTTATACGGTGAAATGGTGTTCTCGTGTAAAGGAAACCACGACCATCTGGCAAACCGCTAGTTTTGGCACAAATAATCGTACACAGGATACCATGAACCTTCAACCCAATAGTAAATTTGTCATTTCCTTTCTGGCACTCACGTTCCTAATGCACGAAGCCCATGAATTGGCCCATACTACATTGGGTAGGATTATTTGTGGTGCCTGGGGAGTACGGGACTTTAACGTATGGCGGTTAGCGGAAGGATGCAGCAAGGGAAATCTATTCACCATGCTACCCACCTATGTGGGACCCATTTTTACGTTTACCATGATTTGGATCGGGGCATTCCTCTTAGCGCCCAAAAATGACATTCAAAAAAAATCATTGGGTTTCGCCTTCATTTTTGCCAATTTGCCCTTTGCCCGTATTTTAACGGCGGCTCTTGGGGGTGGGGATGAAGTTTACGCTACCTCAATACTGCTCAACGATCATTCCTTGGCATGGGGTCTAGGGCCGTCTGGAATTCTACTAATTTTTGCCTACCCCTTGTACAAAGGCTTTATCACTATCGAAAAACACAGGATTGCCTGGTTCTCATTGTTCTTTTTTGTCCCCGTCATCATTGATATGGTAGTGGTCCTTGGACTGATGAACACTTTGCTGGAACGAGGGTTCTTGTCAGATTACTGGATATTGGGTTCCCCTATATTGGTGACCCTTTGGACCATCCTGGCCTTACTGGGGTTCATTGTAATGCAAAAACATATTTACACCTTGGGAAGTGGTCGTCCCCGATAATCAGGGCAACATACATTGGAAAGTATCTAAAGAATGTCACCTTTCAAACGTGCCAAAAGGAGTATTGGTCCCGGATAGGGTCCCATTTGAAAATCCCATCAGGGTCAAGGGTAGCGGCACTAGTTGTTTTGATGGAGATGTATAGCCCGTAACTTGGACCTTGGAGAGCATTTCCTCCCGATACCGTTCCTTTTTTCGTTTGGCCTTTTGGGAAAAAAGGTCAATGGTAAGACCTACAGTGGCCCCTCCCAAGACCGTTGCCAATAGATCATCGTTGTCCCAACCATCGTATTGACGATTGTCTATGGCTTCCTTGCCCAGACCGATCAATAGACTTCCGCCCACCGATCCCACAAAGGTCCAGGTCCGATTCCCGTCCGATAGTTTACTGGCAATGCCGGCACCGGCCAACCCATAGAGGTTACCCCCTAAAAAATGAAGAGCCTTGTCACGTTCCACTTGGGCCTTTACAGAACCCATGGTCATAAGGCATACCAAGAGGCATACAAACCATTTCATGCCGCCAATGTAACATTTCTTGGGAATCCATTCCATAAAGACCCCATTTTTTAGATGAAATGCACATCGTTGGGATGGTTGGGGTTTGCTATTCTGCATTTGGGGTTGGGAATATCAAAAAAAGTCTGAAGTGGGAGGCGAAAAGCAGAAAACCGGCATCAAACCCCTATATTTTACAATGATATCTTTTGTGATATTCCGTATATTGATACCCTTATATGTCTTTGGACCTAAATTTATCCATGTGAAAACACAAACATCCCTTCCAATACTTCTACTCCCTATGCTTTTTTCATTTCTTTTTGGTCAAAAGACCACGGCACAGGACTGGCCGGCCCTACAGCATTTCCAAGCGGCCAATGCCCAACTACCGGTCCCATCCCCCCAAGAGGGGCGAGTGGTCTTTATGGGCAATAGCATTACCATTGGTTGGTTGCAACTTCGGCCTGAATTTTTTGAGGGAAAACCCTATGTAAATCGAGGTATCAGCGGGCAGACCACCCCCCAAATGCTTCTGCGGTTTCGACAGGATGTCATTGCATTGCAGCCCGAGGCGGTGGTTATCTTGGCCGGCACCAACGATATTGCCGGGAATACCGGCCCTATAACGCTGGAGCAGATTGCCGGGAACATCCGTTCCATGGTACAATTGGCCAAGGCTCATGGTATTCGGCCAGTGGTCAGTTCCGTATTGCCTGCCTATGACTATCCATGGCGACCTGGATTGCACCCTGACCAGAAAATACCACAATTGAATACACTCTTACAACAAATGGCCCAAGAGGAGGGTGCCATCTACCTAGATTATTTTACGGCCATGGCCGATGCCCGCAACGGACTTCCCAAAGCCTATGCCCACGACGAGGTACACCCTACAGTGGAAGGATATCAGGCAATGGAACCCCTAGTGGAAGCTGCCATTCAACAAGCCCTGAAAAAATAAGTTGGTGCAGGCCATTGTTCTTTTATTGAAAACGACCTTAGTTCACTCTCAGAGTACGTAACCGCACCCAAATAGCACGCCTGGTTTATCGGCTGTTTATTTAGCAGCGATTCCTTGAAGACATACGGACCTATTCAGCTCCCAATGGCTGCAGTCGTTTCAAGATGGGGGCCATTACCGGGTATTCTTGATCCAAATCCCCATAGCGTTGCCGTTCCTTTATGAGTTCGGTCTTCATATGGGCAATGATCTCGGCATAAG
>JBFOLQ010000252.1:0-3113 GCA_040830145.1 Flavobacteriaceae bacterium
AAATTCTTTCATGGGGGTTTGCCAATTAAGGGTAGGAAAGATCAGACCATACCGAAGGGAGAGTATGGAATACACCGCCTCAACACCTCCTGCCGCAGCCAAGGTGTGTCCGGTAAAAGGTTTCGTGGAACTAAAACGGGGAACCGACCCTTCCCCAAAGATGCGAACAAGGGCCCGCCCCTCTGAAAGATCATTATTCGCTGTGGCCGTACCATGGGCATTTATATAATCAATATCCGTAGCGTGCAACCCAGCCACATCCAAGGCCTTTTCCATTGCCAAGGTGGCTCCATCCCCATATTCAGAGGAGGCTGTTTGGTGATAGGCGTCATTGGCATTCCCCCAACCTTTGAGATAGGCCAATACCTCTTTGCCCTCTTTCCGCACTACATGCTCGGCTTCCAAAACCAAAAAGGCAGCTGCCTCCCCTAGATTCAATCCCTTACGGTTTTCGTCAAAAGGGGTATTGTCAGTATCTGACAAAATCATCAACGTCTTAAATCCATTGATTGTAAATTTTGAAAGGCAATCAGCCCCTCCGACAACCACACGTTCCAATCGTCCGGAGCGAATTAACCTAGCCCCCAGAAGTATGGCATTGGCTGCCGAAGAACAGGCCGTACTAATTGTGGTTACCAAACCTTTTTCAATCCCCAATTGTTGGGCAATCTTTTGGGTGGAATCCCCAGCATGATGGGTTTCAATGTACTTTCTATTCCGATTGTTTTCCAGATAGTCATAGTAAAACCGCTCGGTCATGTCCATCCCGCCCACGCTGGTACTGGAAATCAAGCCCGTGGTATAGGCTTTTATATCCCCAATGCCCGCATTTGCCACAGCCTCCTTGGCAGCAATGGCCCCCAACAATGCGGTTCGCGAATAATTGTTGTCATGGGATACGCCCAGTTGGGTTTCCAGTTCAGTATTGGTACTACCAACCTCCCCTACCTTAATATCATTTTTATGGACGGTATCAATCTTGGAAATTGTGGAAATGCCCGTTTTTCCATTCTTCAGGGCCTGAAGGTTTTCGGCCACATTCGCACCTATTGCAGAGACAATACCCATGCCCGTAATGGCAATACCGTTGCTCATTCCTTTATTGTGGTTTTCACCCAAGATACAAATAGTCAGGGTACTGGGGGAAGCAAAAGTACCTATTTTGACCGATGCTCCTCGATATAGGTTGCCATGGTATCAATGGATTGAAAAATCTTCTTGCCCTCTTTGGGATCTGAGAGTTTGATACCATAGTCCTTATCCAACATAACAATCAGTTCCAGGGCATCAATGGAATCAAGTCCCAATCCGTCCCCAAAAAGGACGTCCGTATCAGCAATATCTTCCACGGCAATGTCCTCCAAGTTCAATTGCTCTATAATCTTTTCCTTAAGTTCCGTTCTTAATGCTCCCATTCGTATCGTATAGTCTTTCCAATTCTGTTGGTGTATGGGCCCAGCTCCCTTCCCTCTCTACTAGATAAAGGAAAGCCTCTGATTTGTCCCCATCTACATCAACCCACCCACATAGTACTTTTTCAGCAGTCTTCCCATCCATAAGCGCATTGGCATAACCATGGAGGTACACAGGGTTGAAGCGCTCAAAGATAAAAAAACTATTTTCTGAATACAGCTTATGGTAAATACTGATTTCCCCCAAGCAAATATTGGGAAGGGTATAGACAAATAAGGCCGGGCTGGGATAGTAATTCTCCACATCTCCCATGGATTCCCAATGCTTTCTGTCAGTATGCAAACTGGAAGCTTTATTTGAAAACACCAAGTCAATATTCCTTTTGTCAGCAGCACCCTCATCCCGTAAAATCACATATGCCGCCACAAAAGCCAATTTACTGAGGGCATCCATCTTAAAGAATTTGGAATATTGAATCCCCAAATGACGATAGGCAGTTTTAATGAATGGGGCATATTCACTTGGCCCGGAAGAAAAAACCTCCTGGCCATTCAAGAGAATCCCGGAATCCCGGACATGGCAAAATTTGGAAATGGCATAGTTTTTTTTCATGTGTTATTTCTCAAATCCCAGCACCAACCTTTTCAAAGATGCCGGCGGCATTACAACCCCCAAAACCAGAGGCTGTTTTAAGAAAAACCCGTAAAGGTCGCTTCTCCATCCTTTTAATGACATCTATGGGCCTTGACACGCCCAATTGTTGAAAACCCATTGACGGCACCAGTGTGTTCCGATGCATGGCCTGCATCCCCATAAGGGTCTCCAAAAGGCCAGACGCTCCCAACGTATGTCCAAAATACCCCTTTAAACTATTCATGGGAACATCATTCATTCCCAAGCGATCAAAGGCAATGGCCTCCATTTCATCATTATAGGGAGTGGCCGTTCCATGCGCGGAAATATAATCAATGTCAGAAGCCTCCATGTGGGATTCCTTCAAAGCCGCTTCCACACTTCTATAGAGCCCTTCCCCGGTACGGGAAGGTCCTGAAATGTGGTTGGCGTCATTGCGGGACGCCCCTCCTAAAATGGCCACGGCTTCCGGACTCAAGTATCGTTTGTCCTTTGTTACCAAAGCACTGGCCGCTACTTCCCCAATATTGATGCCCTTGCGAGTGGCACAGTAGGGCCTACAAGCTTCCACGCTCAATGCCTGAAAGGAATAAAAGCCAGAGAGGATGAACGGGGTTACCAAGTCCCCACTGGTAATATAGACATGGTCAAAGATGCCCTGTTCAATATATCGTTTGGCCACGATAACAGCCAGTATTCCCGAAACACAGGCATTTGAGACTACGATAGGCTCTGTCTGAAACCCAAAATGCTGTTGCAGGGCCTTCCCCAAATTCGCCAAGTAAGCCCTGTTGGCTGGGAAACCATTCCTAGGGTCAAGGGCATCAATATTTCCCTTGGTCGTCGATACTATAAGTCCCACCCGGTCATTCAAATCAATCGAAGAAGCACGAATGACCTTATTCAGGGAAACCAGCATCATCTTCTCGAGCTGGGTATGGTCCTTCGTATTCCCCAAACCTTTGAACTCTTCCGCTAACAGAGATGGGGCCACTTTTGAAACACAACATTTTTCTGGGAGTAGCTGGGGGTCCTGAACTGTCTGTAAGGCTGTTTTACCGGCAAGC
>JBFOLQ010000253.1:0-2288 GCA_040830145.1 Flavobacteriaceae bacterium
GCGTTAAAAGTACTGGGGAGAATGGGATAATGTTAGCGGTGAAGGTACCTCTCATGATACCCCCTTCACCCTAAGCGCGTCGATGGCCTCTCTATGGGTTTCCTGCATCCATAAGTCCCATAGTAAAAGGTTTCCGGAGGGGATAACCACAGATTTTTACGTTTCAACAACATAAATGGGCCCATTAGCAACAAAAACCAAATGGGATGGGTTACTTCAACGTAACTTGTAATAATTAACATATATATTCTTACATGATATAGGCGATAAACCTATTAATAATTAAAATTGTTTCTATTTGGGATATGGCTTGGGACCACGGACATCGGCATTTTTTTGTTGGATACGGATGTAACAATTTCCTACAAAAATCTTTGACAATAGGGGAGCACACGTCCCATTTAAAAGCATTTGTAACGCCCACTACAATTTCAACAAATAAATTATTACGGACCATCAAGTTGGCAACCATTGCCATCACTATGGCCATAGGTTCGCTTACATCCCAAGAACGGAGGATGCAACGGGCCGACGATGCCTTTGAGAACCATGCATACATGGATGCGATTAGCAGTTATGAGGAATTGGTGGATGAAGGGGTACGGGAGGAAGAAATATTCAAGAGACTTGGGGATGCAAATTACTTTAATGCGCGGTATGGCCAAGCCTCCAAATGGTATGGCAAGCTCATGGAAATGGCGCCGGTCAATATGGACCCCGAGCTGATGTATCGCTATGCCCAATCGTTGAAATCCCTGAAAAAATATGGGGAATCGAACAAATGGATGGAACGCTTCGCCCATGCAAAGAAAGGTGATATAAGGGCATCCATGTTCCATACCAACAAAGATTACCTTGAAAAAATTGGGGGCCATTCGCAACGCTTTGTTGTGAAACCTTTGGCCATTAATTCAAGGGTTTCGGATTTTGCTCCCACTATAAAGGAAGATTACTTGGTATTTACCTCGGCCAGGGATACGGGAAATATGGTGAAGGTCATAGATAGATGGAGCAATAAAGGACTATTGGGGCTGTATAAGGCCAAAGTTTCTGAGAATGGGACGTTTGGGGAGACAGTTCCCTTTGACAAAAAACTCAATGCCAAGGGCCATGAATCCTCCATTGTCTTTTCCAAGGATGGAAAAACGGCTTATTATACAAGAACCAATGATACACGGGGTCTTTTCCCATTACACAAGGAACGGGCCGGAAGGTTCAAATTGTATCGGGCCCAGTATAGAAATGGACGTTGGTCAAACGGTAAGGAACTGCTATTTAGTGATGATGCACATTCCGTGGCCCATCCTGCCCTATCACCAGATGGGCAGAAGCTTTATTTCGCTTCTGACATGGAGGGAACCCTTGGGGAATCGGATATTTTTTACGTGGAATTAAAGGGGGATGGCAGTTTTGGGAAACCTGTCAACCTAGGCCCTAAGATCAACACGGAGGGACGGGAGACCTTTCCTTTCATTTCCGAAGAAGGGGTATTGTTCTTTGCCTCTGATGGACATCCCGGCCTTGGGGGGCTCGACATTTTTGCCACCCGTTTGGATGAAATTTACGTCATCAACCTTGGGGAGCCCATAAACAGTTCATCAGACGATTTTGCCTATACCTACGGAACGGACATGGCCTCTGGCTATTTTTCTTCAGACCGTTCCCACGGCAATGGCCAAGACGATATTTACTCATTCACACAAATAGAACCCCTGGTCCTAGAGTACCGCCATATCATAAAAGGCATGGTACAGGATAGGAACAGTGGTATTCCCCTGCCCGGTGTGCGGTTGACCTTGACAAGCCATGTAACGAAGAAAGATAAGGTTGTCCATTCAGATGAAGAAGGTGTTTTTTCATTCAATGTGGCACGGGAAGGGGAAGTTCTCAAGGGAATGGGGTCCCTAAAAGGATACCGGGACGCCGAATTTGTGATCGGGCCTTCACATCGGGATGGAACGACCCAGGTCGCCGTCTTTTTGGAAAAGGAGGAAGTATTGCCCACCATGGGAACGGACTTGACCGTGTTTTTGGATTTGGAGCCCATTTATTTTGATTTTGATGAATGGTACATTCGATCGGATGCCAAGGCCAGTCTGGAAAAAATAGTGGAGTACATGGACCGTTTCAAGGAAATCAAGGTTCGTATCACGTCCCATACGGATTCATTGGGAAGCAAAGCATATAACATAAGGCTCTCAGACAAAAGGGCCCATATCACTAAGGAATACTTGGTGCAAAGGGGAATAGATCCCTCACGCATACGGACCTTGGGGCTCGGAGAGAGC
>JBFOLQ010000254.1:0-4691 GCA_040830145.1 Flavobacteriaceae bacterium
ATTCGGATTGTTGGTGGTTTCATCCTCAACAATGGGGAAGATGACCTTGTTGGCCCCCGGAGCTGATTCTGCCCCGCCCCCTGGACGTAAATTTCTATCGTTCCTCAATAAATCCATCCTTCTATGGCCCTCAAAACAGAGTTCCTTTCTTCGTTCCACCAAAATGGCATCTAGGTCCACGGCCCCCAAATTGGCCAGTCCGGCCCTGGTACGCAGTTCATTGATATCGTTTAAGGGACTATCACCTATGGAAAGCCCCCCTCTCAAATTGGCCTCGGCCCGGGTCAAGTACATTTCGGTTACCCGTAAGACCATTCCGTCTGAGGCGTTATTTACAATATCAGGGTATTTGGTAGTGAAAAAGGTATTGTTGCCCCCTGCATCAGTGGCTGCCTGTGAAAGGTCACTGAACCTTTTGTCCCCGGCTTCTGCGGCAAAGGCATCTATAAGGTCTTGGCTAAAGGGAGCATCCCCTCTTCCTCCAGGAGCTGGATTGTAAAAATTCACATAAACCTCGTCAGATCCAGCATTTTCCTGGGGCCCATCGGTGGGCGTATTGACCACGACAAAAATATTCTCCGGCGAAGTGGGATTATCATCATAAAAATCATAATCACTGGCCAAACTATATTCCCCTGATGCGATTACCTGATCCGCGAATTGTGCCGCCTTGTCCCATTCCTCACGATAGAGATAGAGACGTGCCAAAAGACCTCTGGCAGCGCCGGATTCAGCACGTACCCCATTATCTTCTGGCAATACGGCAATGGCGTCCATAAGGTCTTGCTCAATTTGTGCGTGGACCTGGTTCACTGTTGACCGTTCCAATTGGAATTCTGAGATGTCACCTCCCTCAAATGGTTTCAATACCAATGGAACCCCTAAATTGGTTCCGTTTGAAAATTGATAGGGCTGGGCAAACAAATTGACCAATTCAAAATAGGAGAGTGCCGTCAGGAATTTGGCCTAACCCACAAAACGGGATGTATCAGCCTCGGTCAAACCGGTTACGTCCGTCACCTCTGGAAGATTGACAATAATGTTATTGGCTGCACCGATCAGCTCATAGCCGTCTAGCCAAATATTGTCAATGGACCCATTGGTGGCCAAGGCCTCATACTGGTTTATTTCCTGTAACGATGGAAAACTCCCAACAAAATTCACATTGTCGGCCATAAAATCAGACATCAGTTGGGGCATTCCATTCAGGTCCCCACTTTGGTTCTTACTGTAAATTCCCACAACGGCCCCGTTGATGGTGGCCAAGCTTTTGAATACGGTGTTGGAGGCCACATTGTCCTCTGGGACCACATCCAATCGGTCTTCACATGATAGGGACAGCACCATGCACAAAAGGATTATTGGAATATATCTTGTTTTCATAGGTATATTTTTTAATTAAAAGGTTATTCTTGCCCCAAAGGAATAGGATTTGGCCTGTGGAGCGGTGAAGAAGGATTCCCCTTGAAAAAGAGGGTCAATATCATCCGTCACTTCTGGATCTATACCGTCCAATTCATCTCCCTTGATGGTAAACAGATTAGTGGCCGTGGCATAGAACCGTAGTCCTGTAATGACGCCTCCTAGTCTATCCAAGGCCTTTTCAGGTAAGTTGTATCCCAAGGTAACATTCTTAAGACGCAGGTAAGAACCATCCAGTTGTTGCAGGTCAGACCGCTGGTTGAATAGGTTAAATGTAGAGCTGGTAGGGCTGGGCAAAAAGGCCCTGTCACCAGGCTGCTTCCAATAATTAAGGTTCTGTTTCCTGATATTCACAATTCCCCCAATGGCATCATTGCCATCCGCGAATCGAAGACCATCCAGTACAATGTCATTGCCATATGAATAGTTCATAAGCACTGATAGGTCAAAATCCTTATACTGAAATGTATTGGTAATACCCCCGGAGAAATCGGGTAGGGGACTTCCGGTCACCACACGGTCGGCAGAACCGGGGTTCAAAGTGATATTTCCATCCTTGTCCAACCATTCGGCATCCCCGGTTTCTGGATTGACACCCACATAGCGAATCAAATAAAAATTGTTCAATGATTCCCCTTCAATGGCCCGCTGGATGGGACCATCAATGATTCTTCTACCTTGATCATCCGTAGCGGCATCCTCATTGAGCTTTAAGACTTTGTTATCGATGGTGGCCAAGTTAAAATTGGTTTCCCATCTAAAGTTGTCTGAACGAACATTAATGGTCCTCAGCTCAAATTCCCAACCATAGTTTTCCCTCTCGCCAATGTTTCTGCTAATGGAGGCAAAACCACTTTGAGGCGTAAGTACTTGGTTCAATAAAAGGTCGGTAGTGGTCTTTTTGAAGTAGGAAACATTAAATGTGATACGACCGTTCAAAAAGGTGGATTTCAACCCTAGGTCCAGTGTCTCACTTTCTTCCCACTTTAGGTCGGGATTGGCCGGCTGGTTGGGAATGACCCCAGACTCACCATTGTAATCCGCAATGGGTCCGGCATTGAACAGACCCAGTGATGGGAAGGTCCCCAAACGATCGTTACCTACGGTTCCTAGACTGGCCCGAAGCGATAGGTAGTTAAAAAAGCCCCAATCCTTCATGAAATCCTCTTCAGAGAGAATCCAACCCGCAGCCCCAGACCAGAAATATCCAAAGCGGTTGTTGGCTCCAAATCGTGAGGAACCATCCCTTCTAATAGAGCCTTCCAACAAGTATTTTCCTTTGTAATCATAGGACACTCTGGAGAAAAGACCATACAATCGCGATGGAAACCTATCACCGTTGAGTACCGTGGGGGTTGACCCAGATCCCAGGTTACGAAGATCATCGGTCAAGAAACCGGTGGAAGATACGTTTAACCTAGTTCTAAGGGTCTCCTCATAATTGAGTCCCAAGAGTACCGTTAGTTGATGGTCATCGGCAAAAGTGTCCGCATAGTTCAAGGTCTGGTTGGTCAACCAGCGATCCTCTCTCACACTGACCACTTGCGCGGACCCCCCTGGTGTATTGAATTCGGCATTTCTGATAGTTTCTTCCACATCCAGTTTATCCGTTCCAAATTCTGACCGCCATTTGAGTTTATCAAAAAGGGTAACCTCTGTAAATGCATTGCCTATGACCCGGAATGTCTTCAATTCATCAGTGTTTAGGGCCACCCTGGCAAAAATGTTGGGGATAAAGGACCCTGACTGTACAAAATTACCCTCGTCATCATAGGCACGTACGACGGGGCTTTGCAGGAATGCTGTGGTAAAGGGGGCATTGATATTATTTTCAACACCTACCCGGTTCAACCTGTTATTGGTTATACCAAGGTTCATACCGGCTTTCAACCAGTCCGTGACATCGGTATCAATATTTATCCGGGCACCTGCCCTTTGTTGATCATTACCAATAATGAAGCCTTCGGTATCTTGAAAATCCAACCCAAAGAAAAAGGATGTTTTTTCACTTCCACCCCGAAGTCCAAGGTTATAGTTTTGCGAAACGCCCGTACGCTGCACGCCACCCAACCAATCTGTTCCTGGATCGCCTATTGCTCCCAATCCCAGACTTTCCGGGGTAACGGTGGTACCTTGTTGAAGGGAGGCTACCTCAGCCTTAAATTGCCTAAATTCATCGGCGGTGAGTATATCCGGAACATCCGTTGATTGTGACATTTGGGTACTCACGTCCAGAGTAAGGGCCGTCTTTGAGTTCCTTCGTCCTTTTTTCGTGGTTATCAGAATGACACCATTGGCTCCCCGGGAACCATAAATGGAAGTGGCCCCGGCATCCTTTAGTACAGTGAGGGATGCAATGTCATTGGGGTTTACATAAGAGAGCGGATTGATATCAGTATTTCCCCCGCGGTTTAGCGTATTTCCCTCTGTATCGGTAATGGGTACACCATCAATGACAATTAAAGGCTGGCTACCTGAGTTAATGGAGTTTACTCCCCTGACCCGTATCACGGCCGCTGAACCCAGGACACCTGAGGCATTTACAATTTGTGTTCCGGCACTTTGCCCTTGGAGCAATTGATCTGCTGAAACAACCTGCAAATTTTCTATGGCCTCTTCCTTTACGATGCCCACATTCTGGATAATCTTCCTTTCCTCTTGGTTACCATATCCTATAACGACCACTTCCTCCAACTGAGAGGCATCCTCTTCCATTTGAACATTTACGGTATCAGAGGAGCCCACAGTTCTTTCCGCAGTCCTTTGTCCTAAATAGGAGAAGACCAATATCTGGTCTGTGTCGGCATTGATGGCATAGTTGCCATCGAAATCAGACTGGGTTCCCGTGGTGGTGCCCTTGATTAAAATGTTCACACCTGGTAGGGGTACCCCATCCTGGTCAGTTACGGTACCCGAGATGGTTCTTTGCTGTGCAAATGCCATGGAAATGGAAAAGAGAAACAGCATGTACAGCCATTTAGACTTTTTTTTCATACAATTAAATTTTGAGTTAGTACTACGTGAAGGAGCCTACCCACCATGATTTACATTGTTGAAACTTGGTTGGGATATGGCATCCATACATTGTTATGGTCCAAAGTAAAATGCTGTCGTACCAGTTTTGGGCAATTCTTATAAACGTTTACCGATCCCGATAAAAGATTACGTCCTTTTTACAAGGGAACGCCCATGGAAGATTTTTGATACTGGCTTGGTGTAAGGTGGGTTTCCTTCTTGAAGGCTTTGTTGAAGGTCACCTTATTGTTGTA
>JBFOLQ010000255.1:0-4717 GCA_040830145.1 Flavobacteriaceae bacterium
AAAACCGCTGGCGAACAAATCTTTCCATTCGTATAAATCATCATCACCATGGGATTTACTGTACGCAAGCTCCAATAAAATAAAGGCAATAAAACAGGGGGCACCGTAAACTAGGGGGTTGGTTAAATCCATGTATGGTTCTGGGTTATGTATATGGTTGGCGGCGGGAAGATACCCTTTTTTTCGGGACCTGTCCATTATTTTGTTCCCGTCCTATCATGTGCAATATTTTTTCGTCAATCAAATCCCTTCTCAAAACAGGGTGGTCTGTCCTTCCTCCCCAGACTCGGAACTTTCATTGTCAGTGGAAGGGGATTCATCGGAGTCTGAAACATTCTCTTCATCAACCACCTCCATATCCTTGGGTTCCACGGGCTGGGGCTCTTCAAAGGGCAAGGAATCCAAGCTATTGATATTCTTGACCTTTTCAGACGTTAATTGATTACCCATGGCCTTTATGCCCTTAATGGCAATAAATTCTTCCACGTCCACCCTTAAATTGGGCTTGGGGTCCTTTCCCCTTGGTTTGGGAAACTCCACTTCAATAACGGGACGCCAATCGGTGGATACCAATTCCAAAAATGATTTGGGATGCTCGGTAATAAAAACCTCTTCCCTATTCGGGTTCTCAATCAGGAACCGCTTTACATAGTAACGATCTTTCTCCCCTTCATAATAAATGGCGGATAGTGGTTTTTTGGGGTTCCATTTTTCAAGAATGATCATTTCCTCATCAAAATGGGCACTCAATTCCGGTTTTATGGTCTTTGCCACACCCTTTTGGTTAACGACCAATAATAAATCGTCCCCCCTGAATTCCCCCAGGAGTTCTCCCCTGCCATCCACGTTTAGGCGGCGAACCACTTCATCGTACCAAATCTTGCGGGGTTTTAAGGTGGATACACCCTCTTCCTTCAGTTCAATGCGCTTAACGGCATACTTGGTAACAAGATTACCCTTTACACCCCGTCCCTTGATGGCCAGATCGGCAAAATCAAGATCCCATTTCAATTTTTTGATACCGCCCTTTTGCCGAAGGTGTACCGTAACAACCTCTGCTTCCCCATTGGGATTGGCCGAAAAATACAACACTTCGCTACTGGCCTTTCCCTGGGTGAGATGGTACAGCTTGTCACGGGTGATACTGGTTACATTGAACCGCTTTATATAGCTGGGGCCCCCACGACCATCCTTATAGATCATGTTATAGGTGGTTCGCTTGTCCTTCTTCTTAAAAACGGCCACGTGCATAATGTTCTTGCCCACAAAGGTTTTGCTATCTACCTTGGAGACCATCATCTTACCATCCTTGGTGAAGACAATGATATCATCGATATCGGCACAATCGGTCACATACTCATCACGGCGAAGTGATGTGCCCACAAAGCCCTCTTCCCGGTTCACGTAAAGTTTGGTATTGCGAATGACCACTTTGGCGGCCTCAATATCATCAAAGACCCGAATTTCGGATTTACGCTCACGCCCCTTTCCATAGGTAGACTTCAATCGCTTGAAATAGTCAATGGCGTATTCCACCAAATGGGCCAGGTGGTGTTTTACCTCTTCAATCCGCTTTTCCAGGTTGTCCAAATTTTCCTGGGCTTTCCCCAGATCAAACTTGGAGATACGCTTGATACGGATCTCGGTCAGGCGCACGATATCCTCCTCGGTCACTTCCCGTTTCAAATGTTTGGTATGGGGCTTTAATCCGGTATCAATGGCCTTGATGACCCCTTCCCAGGTCTCCTCCTCCTCAATATCGCGATAGATCCTGTTCTCAATGAAAATACGTTCCAAAGAGGCAAAATGCCACTGTTCCTCCAGCTCGTTCAGTTGGATTTCCAGTTCTTGCCGGAGCAACTGCACGGTATTGTCAACAGAACGTCGCAGCATTTCAGATACCCCTATAAATAAGGGCTTATTGTCCTCAATGACACATCCCAAGGGAGAGATGGATGATTCGCAGGCCGTAAATGCATACAGGGCATCCATGGTCTTGTCCGGTGAGATCCCCGAGGGCAAATGCACCAAAATCTCTACATCGGCCGCGGTATTATCCTCTATTTTCTTGATCTTGATCTTCCCTTTTTGATTGGCCTTGAGAATGGACTCTATTAGAGATCCCGTATTGGTGCCGTAGGGTATATCATTGATGACCAAGGTATTTTTATCTTGCTGGGAGATACGAGCCCGTACCCGTATCTTACCGCCCCGCAACCCATCATTGTAATTGCCTACATCTATGATGCCCGCCGTGGGAAAATCGGGATATATCGTAAAACGCTTCCCTTTAAGGTGTTTGATGGAGGCATCGATCAATTCATTGAAATTATGGGGCAGTATTTTGGTGGAAAGCCCTACCGCAATCCCTTCGGCCCCTTGGGCCAACAACAATGGAAACTTTACGGGAAGGTTTACAGGCTCCTTTTTTCTACCATCATAGGATAGTTGCCACTCCGTTACTTTGGGGCTAAATACCACATCGAGGGCAAATTTTGAGAGACGAGCCTCGATATACCTAGGTGCTGCCGCCCCGTCACCTGTGAGGATATTGCCCCAGTTTCCTTGGGTATCAATGAGCAAATCCTTTTGGCCTATTTGCACCATGGCATCCGCGATACTGGCATCGCCATGGGGATGGTATTGCATGGTATGGCCCACGACATTGGCCACCTTGTTGTAACGGCCATCATCCAAATCCTTCAAAGAATGCATGATACGCCGCTGTACGGGCTTAAAACCATCTTCAATGGCCGGTACGGCACGCTCCAAGATCACATAACTGGCGTAGTCCAAAAACCAGTCCTTATACATGCCCGTGACCTTGGTCAGAGCCTCATCCTGTTGGTTTTCCTGTTGATCGTATGCTTCGTTCAGTTCCTCGTTCTCTTCCATCTAATTGATGAACCGCAAAATGTTTATAGATTGAAATGGTTACGCCACTTCGTTATTGTTTTCTCCCACCAAGTCCAATTCAACCTTTAGGTTTTCAATGATGAACCTTTGCCGGTCTGGGGTATTCTTACCCATATAAAACTTGAGCAGGTTTTCTATGGATATGGCCTTGTCCAGCATAACGGGCTCCAGACGGATGTCTTCCCCAATAAAGTTCTTGAACTCGTCGGGGGAAATTTCCCCCAGTCCCTTAAATCTTGTGATTTCGGGTTTTCCCCTTAATTTTTCAATGGCCTCCCTTTTTTCTTCCTCGCTATAACAATAGTGGGTCTCCTTCTTGTTTCGTACCCTAAATAGAGGTGTCTGTAAAATGTACAGATGTCCCTCCTTTATCAGCTCTGGGAAAAATTGCAAAAAGAAGGTGATCAGTAACAAGCGGATGTGCATCCCATCCACATCGGCATCGGTGGCAATTACAATATTGTTATACCGAAGGTCCTCTAGGGAATCCTCAATATTGAGCGCGGCCTGCAATAGGTTGAACTCCTCATTCTCATACACAATCTTCTTGCTCATACCATAGGAGTTCAAGGGTTTTCCCCTGAGGCTAAATACCGCCTGGGTATTTACATCCCGTGATTTGGTAATGGACCCCGATGCTGAATCCCCCTCAGTGATGAACAGCGTGCTTTCCTTGGCCCGCTCTTTCTTGGTATCCCCAAAATGGATACGGCAATCCCGAAGTTTTTTATTGTGCAGACTGGCCTTCTTGGCACGTTCCCGGGCCAATTTGCGAATGCCCGAAAGCTCCTTTCGCTCTTTTTCGGCCTGTAATATCTTTCGTTGTAGTTTCTCAGCGGTCTCAGGATTTTTATGGAGATAGTTGTCCAGGTACCGCCCCACAAAATCGTTGATATAGGTGCGTACCGTGGGCAGATTCCCTCCCATATCGGTAGAGCCCAACTTTGTTTTGGTCTGACTTTCAAACACCGGCTCCATCACCTTAATCGAAATCGCCGAAATGACCGACTTACGAATGTCACTCGCATCGTAATTTTTACCGTAAAAATCCCTTATGGTCTTTACCAGGGCCTCCCTAAAGGCTGATTGGTGCGTTCCCCCTTGGGTAGTATGCTGCCCATTCACAAAGGAATGGTACTCCTCGCTGTACTGCGTCTTACTATGGGTCAGGGCCACTTCAATATCCTCTCCCTTCAGGTGGATTACCGGATACAGCATATCCTCTATATTGTTGGTGTCCTCCAACAGATCCTTCAGCCCGTTTTGGGAATGGAATTTCTCCCCGTTGAAAACGATGGTCAATCCCGGGTTTAGGTACACATAGTTCTTGAGCATTCGCTCTACGTACTCACTGCGATACTTATAGTTTTTGAAGATGGATTCATCGGGGGCAAAGGTCACTTTGGTCCCCTTACGCTTGGAAGTTTCCATGGGGCCCTCCTCAGAAACAAGGTTGCCCTGGCTGAACTCAGCCGATTTCACTTGGCTGTCCCGATGTGATTCCACTTTAAAAAAGTTAGAGAGTGCATTCACGGCCTTGGTCCCAACCCCGTTGAGTCCCACAGACTTCTTAAAGGCACGGGTATCATACTTGCCACCCGTATTCATCTTGCTCACCACGTCCACCACCTTGCCCAGGGGAATGACCCGACCATAGTCCCGAACCTTTACCATATTGTCCAGGATACTGATCTCTATGGTCTTGCCAGACCCCATGACAAATTCATCAATGCAATTGTCAATGACCTCCTTTACAAGGATATAGATGCCGTCATCAGCTGAAGACCCATCCCCCAGTTTG